>JAHJPG010000110.1 GCA_018819925.1 Pseudomonadota bacterium | reverse complement strand
GGGCATACCCGTGGGCATGTGCGGCGAGATGGCCGGCGACGCCCGGGCGGTGCCCCTGCTCTTGGGCCTGGGCCTGGATTCGCTGTCCATGAACCCCCTGGCCATTCCCCGGGTGAAGCAGGTGCTGCGCCTGGCCTCGGCGGGGGAGTGGGCCGGCCTGGCGAAAAAGGCACTGAGCTACCCCACCGCCGCCGGGGTGGCCTGCTTCATGGATGAGGAGCTTGGCCAGCGGTTTTCCCATGTTCTGCCCGCCCGCAACCCGCTTCCCGCCGACATGGGCTAGAGGGTTTAAGTGGAAGGCGGCAACATCAAAATCGTGGCTCGCAACAAGAAGGCTCGCTTCAATTACGATTTGAGCGACCGTTACGAGGCGGGCCTGGTCCTCACCGGCACCGAGGTCAAATCCCTGCGCATGGGCAAGGCCAGCCTGGGCGACGCCTACGCCAAGATCACGGACGGCGAGGCCTGGCTGGTGGGCTGCCAGATTCAGCCCTACCCCTTTGCCCACTACGACAACCACGAGCCCAACCGCTCCCGCAAACTGCTGCTGCACAAGAGCGAGCTAAAGCGCCTGGGGGGCAAGCTGGCCGAGCAGGGCTACAGCCTGATTCCCACGGCCCTTTACTTTAAGCAGGGCCGGGCCAAGGTGGAGCTGGCCCTGGCCCGGGGCAAGAAAAAGCACGACAAGCGGGCCACCATTAAAAAGCGCGAACAGGAGCGGGAAATGGCCCGGGCCATAAAGCGCTGACCCGGCTCATGGATTAAAGCATAGCAACCGCCCAGCGGTTTTATTTCGGCGAAAATATGTAGTAATTATCAATAAATACGGCTTGTTGCGCCAAAATATCATTTGTGGCGGTATTAAAGGTACTATTTCATAGGTTTTTTAAAGGCATTTGGTTGACAGGCCTATCCCCCCCGGATATATTCTTAATCCTCCCTAAAGACCATGCGCTCTCTATGAATTAGACAGCGGGGAGGGACGAAATTTGGCGAAACTAGCAGTGGCCATGAGCGGGGGCGTGGACTCCTCCTTGGCCGCGCTTGTTTTAAGGCAGGCCGGCCACCAGGTGGTTGGCCTGAGCCTGCGCCTGGGGGCGGGGGCAGACCAGGCCTGGCGCGCCGGGGCAGTGGCGGCGGCCCAAATAGGCCTGGAGCACCGGGTAGTCGAGGCGGCCGGGCCCTTTGAAAATCTGGTTTTGGGGCCGGTGGCCTCGGCCTATGCCGAAGGGATGACCCCCAACCCCTGCGCCCTGTGCAACGCCCGGGTCAAGCTGCCCCTGCTGTGGGAGGCGGCCCGGGAAATAGGCTGCCAGGCCCTGGCCACCGGGCACTACGCCCGCCTGGAGCAAGAGGCCGGCGGATGGCGCCTGGCAGAGGCCGAGGACCGCAGCAAGAGCCAGGCCTATTTTTTGGCCCGGGTGGAGCCCGCCCTGTTGGCGCGCCTGCTTTTCCCCTTGGGGGAGATGAAAAAAGAGCAGGTGCGGCGCATGGCGGCCCAGGCGGGCTTGGCCGCGGCCGAGCGGCCCGAGAGCCAGGATTGCTGTTTTTTGCCTCCCGGCGGCTGGGACCAGTTCATGTCCCAGCGGGGGGGGATCAGGCCAGGGGTGTTGGAAGACGCCCAGGGCCGGGAATTGGGCCGGCACGAGGGCCTGCACCGCTTCACCGTGGGTCAGCGGCGCGGCCTGGGCCTGGCCATGGGCCAGCCGGTCTACGTCACCTCCCTGGACGGCCCCCGGGCTGCGGTGAGGGTGGGGCCCCGGCGGGAGTTGGCCACCCTGGGGCTCCAGGCCGGCCGGGCCCTGTGGTACGGACGGCCCGAACCCGGCGAGGAGTTGACGGTGCGGTTTCGCTATTCCCACTCCGGCGTGGCCTGCCGGGTGGAGCAGAGGGGCCATGGTTTGCGGGTGCTGTTCGCCCGGGAACAAGGAGCGGTGGCCCCTGGCCAATTGGCGGTCTTATACCGGGCCCAGGTTATCATGGGCTCGGCTTGGATTGAAAAAGCAATAATAACATAAGGATAGGGACATCATGAAGCTTTCCACGAGAGGACGCTATGGCGTGCGGGCCATGCTGGAACTGGCCCTCAACACCGGCAAGGGGCCTGTGCCTCTGCGGGACTTGGCCGCGCGCCAGGAAATATCCGCTAAGTATCTGGAGCAACTGCTTATCCCCCTCAAGGGCGCGGGCCTGGTGAAGAGCGTGCGCGGCGCGCGCGGGGGGTATCTACTTTCCACCGACCCCGGCAACATCTCCCTGTATGATATTGTACGTAGTTTGGAGGGCCCCCTGGCTCCGGTGGAGTGCGTGCAGGACGCCAATTATTGCGACCGGGTGGGCGGCTGCACCGTGCATATGGTCTGGGGTGACATGGGTCAGTTGCTGGTGGACTTCCTGTCCAACATCTCTTTGGCCGAGATGGTCAAGCGGCAAAAGGAGAGGGATCGGGTCTGCCTGGCGGCGGAAGTGGCAGCAGCAGGTTAAACAAAAGGAGATAGCCATGAGGAGCCTCGAGGAGATCAACGCCAAGATAAAATCGGGCAAGGTGGTTGTGGTCACGGCCGAAGAGGTCGTGGACCTGGTGAAGGAAAAGGGGGTCAAGGAGACCGCCCGAATGGTTGACGTGGTTACCACCGGCACCTTTGGGCCCATGTGCTCCTCGGGGATCTATTTCAACATCAAGCAGTCCACCCCCAAGATCAAGTGCGGGGGCGGGCGGGTCACCGTGGACGGGGTGGCCGCCTACGCCGGGTGGGCCGCGGCGGACATCATGCTGGGCTGCACGGCCATGACCGACGAGGACCCGCGCAACGCGGTCTATCCCGGCTTGTTCAAATTCGGCGGGGCCCATGTCATCCAAAAGCTGGTGGCCGGCGAGAAGGTGAAGCTTCAGGTGCGTACCTACGGCACCGACTGCTACCCCCGCAAGGAGTACGAAGCCGAACTGGGACTAAGCGACTTCAACAACGCGGTGCTTTTCAACCCGCGCAACGCCTACCAGCTCTACAACGTGGCGGTGAACCTGGGCCAGCGCACTATCTATACCTACATGGGGGTGCTCAAACCGCGCCTGGGCAACGCCAACTTCGCCACCTGCGGGGCCCTGAGCCCCCTGCTCAACGACCCCAAGCTGCGCACCCTGGGCATCGGCACCCGCATTTTCTTGGGCGGCGGCGAGGGCTATGTAGTCTGGCCGGGAACCCAGCACGTGCCCAACCCGGAGCGCGACGCCAAGGGCCTTCCCTTGACGCCCTCGGCTACCTTGGCGGTCATGGGCGACCTGAACGGCATGAACGATCATTACCTGCGGGCGGCTTCCATCGCCGGCTACGGGGCCTCCCTGGCCGTGGGCCTGGGCATCCCTCTCCCGGTGATCGATGAAGAGGTTATCGCCTACGCCGCGGTGCGGGACGAGGACATCACCTTCCCCGTGGTGGACTACTCCGAGGCCTATCCCCTGGGGCGCCCCGGCTCCCTGGGGCGGGTTTCCATGGCCCAGCTCATGAGCGGGGAAATCGAGGTGGACGGCAAGAAGGTGTCCACCGGAGGCATGGCCAGCCGGGCCCGGGGCCGCGAAGTGGCCAGGGAGCTCAAGCAGCGCATCGCCCAGGGCGGTTTTTTCCTGACCCGGCCGGTGGCCGCCCTTCCCGGGGCCGAGCTGGCCCAGGGCCTGTAGAAACACACCGCGAGAAAGGAGCAGGGCCATGGTCAAAAAAAAGCTCGTTCTAAGCTTCCCCCCCCGGCTGATCCAGCAGCCGGTCACTAATAATCTCATCCGCCTCTTCGACCTGGAGGTTAACATCCTGCGGGCCAGGGTGGTGCCCCGGGAACAGGGCCGCATCGTCATGGAGCTGAAAGGCTCGGCCAAGAGCCTCAAGGACGGCCTGGAATACCTGGAGGAGCAGGGCGTGCAGGTGGACCCCATGGTCCAGGAGATGCGCCACTATGGTGAGCTTTGCGTGCAGTGCACCGCCTGCACCGCGGTGTGCCCCACCGACGCGCTCACAGTGGAGCCGGTGAGCCGTGAGATAGTTTTCGAGCCCTCCCACTGCATAATGTGCGAATCCTGTATCGCCGCCTGCTCCTACGGGGCCATGGAAAGCCAGTTTTAGCCCGCATATTCCATGAAGGCCGTGGGTCCGGCTGCGCCAGCCGCCGGCATACCGTGTTGCTGGCTGCGCTCGGGCCTCGACGTAGCCCTGGCTACGCCAGCAGCCCTCGCTTGCCAGACGCCTTGTCTGGCGGCGGCTGGCTGTGCCGGGTCCGATTACAAACCGCACCCCGATAAAGCCAACGCTTTTTTCATAAGGATCGCATCAATATTAAATCGCTGTTCGATGCCGACCAACCTTCATGAAATATGCGGGCTGGAGCCGGGAGTTGCTTGACCCGGGCGGCGTGCGCGCCGCACAATGTGCCCCATGACCTTGGGCCGCTACATAACTCCCCGGCGGGTCATTCTGGCCGCGCTGTTGCTCGTGGGCCTGGGCCTGCGCCTGTGGGGCCTGGACTGGGGCCCGCTCGCCTCCGGGGAGGCGGGCCCCGAACAATGGGGCTGGCGGGTCATCGCCGCCTTGAGTTGGTCCTCGCCGGTCTACCCCGGCCTGATCACCCAGACCTTTTTCTCCCTGGCCGCCTTGCTGCAAGGGGCTGCTTCGTTTTTGGCCGGCGGCCTGGCCCTCTTGATGGGCCAGGCCCGCTTTCTGGCCGAGTTGGCCCTGGACCCCCGCCTGGCCGGCCGCCTGAGCGCCGCTCTGCTGGGAGCCGGTCAGATTCCTCTGGCCTATCTGTTGGGCCGCCGTTGTTTTGACAGCGTGGCCACCGGCCTGTTGGCCGCCGCCCTGGTGTCGGTCAGCCCCCTGCTGGTGGTGCAGAGCCACTACCTCTCCCCTGAAACGCTCCTGGGTTTTCTGGCCCTTCTGACCGCCCTGCTGGCTTGGCAAGCCATGGAGAGCCCCCGCCGGGGGATCATGACCGGCCTGGGCCTCACCCTGGGCTTGGCCGCGGCCACCTCGGCGGTGGGGATGTTGCTATGGCCGGCGGGGCTGGCCGCTTGGGCGGTGGCCCTGTCCTCCATCCGGGCGCCGGCCTTGCGCCGCTGGGTGGCTTGGCCCCTGTGCCTGATGGCCGGGCTGGCGCTGGGCCTGGGCCTGGGCGCGCCGGGACTGTGGTGGCCCCAGGAAGGGCAGGCTGTCTGGGATTGGTCCTCCTTGGGCGCGGCCCTGCCGGGAGGGGGGGGCTGGCTGGCCCTGGTCCGAGCCCGTCTGGCCCAGGCAGGCCGCCTGCTTTTGGGCTGGGAGGGTCTGGGAGTGGCCGGCCTTTGGCTGCTGGGTCTGGGCATCCTGCTCGTACGGGGCCAAGGCCGCCGCCTGGTGGTGGCCCTGACCCCGGCTCCCCTGGCCCTTTTGGCCTTCTTCTGGCCGGCCGCCTCCGCCCAGGGATGGCTGGCCATGTGGTTGCCCGGGGCGGCGGTCACAGCGGTGTGGCCTATGGTCCTGCTCTGCCGCCGCTTGCCGGTTTTTGCCTGGCAGGCCGCCGCGGTGGGGGTCTTGTTGGCGGCCATCACCCTGGCCGGGATGTGGCGTTCGGCCGGGGCGGGGTATTTGTTTTGGCAGGAAGACACCGTGTCCGCGGCCCGCTTCTGGCTGGAGGCCAACCTGCCCGCCGGCGCGCCGGTGTTGGCCGGTCCGGGAGCGCCCCTGGACATATTCCCCGGCGCCCGGCCCTGGCGGTCCGGCAAGGACCGCCCCGAGGCCTATCTGGTGCTTGACCCCGGCCAGGCCCGTGGACAAGAGCCAATGGACCGGGCCGGCGAGCGATTGGCCGCCCGCCAACCCCTGCAACGCTTTAGTCTGGGAAGCGCCTGGGCCAGGGGGCCTTGGGGCCTGGGGTCCGGCGGCCCGGCCCTGCTCAACCCAGCCCTGTCTGTGTATGCCCCCGTGCCCCGCAGCCCACTCAGGGAGCCCCTGGCCCTGGACCGTCCGCCGGTGGGCCAGCAGCGCCCTTACGGCGTGGTCTATCAGAACGGCATGCCCTACAGCCGCGACGACGCGGTTATGCTGGTAAAACCGGGCGGCCAGACGGTGCGGGTGTTGCGCCTGGTGTCCGGTCCGCCTCCGGTGGGCCTGCGCCTGCGCAACCTGGGGGCCGGGCTGCTCAAGGTGGGCCTTAGCCAGGGCCCTTGGCGCAGGCAGAACCTGTCCTTGTACCCGGGGCAGCAGATGGACCTGCCCTTGGAGGTGCGGGGTTGGCCCCCGGTGGTGAGCGGGCTGTATCCGGTAAAGCTGAACGTGGGCCACCAGGGGCACCTGTGGGCCCGCCTGGTGTCCGACCCCCTGCTCCTGGGCAAGCTGGAGATGGATGCCGGACGCTGGGGCCAGGCCCGGGAATGGCTGGAATCGGCCGTGAAGCGGCAGGAGAGCTTCGAGTCCTTGAGCATGCTGGCCGGGGCCCTGGCCCGGCAAAACAAGCTGAAGGACGCCTCCCGGGTCTTGGACCGCCTGGACTCCATCACGGCAGCGCAATACATCGCCTTGGCCAATAGTCCCATGGACGAGGCCTGGCGTAAAAACCTGGTTGATCTGACCGGATATCACCTGGAGTTGCTGGAGCAGGCCACATCCCTTGACTACCAAATCCTGGGCACCCTGTGCCTTGCCGACGACAAGCCGGTGAGCCTGCAGGGCAAGGGCTTCACCGGTAGCCTGCGACGGTCGGCCGACAGCGGCCGGGTGGTGCTGAACCTGTGGCCAAACAATCCCTGGCCCCAGGGGCAGTGGAAGGCTTTCCTCAAGTTCAAGGGGGCCGACCAAGGCGACCCCGGGCGAGTGCTGGGCCAGGCCGAGATCAGGGCCCTGGGGCCTCGTGGCGCCCACTTGCTGGCCCATGCCGAGATAAACGGGGCCAGCCTGGCCTCCGGCGGTTTGGAGTTGCCCTTTGGCCTGGGGGAGGATGGCGACCGCTTGGAGTTGCACCTGGCCTTGGCTCCGGAAGCCGGCCTGCGCCTGGAGCACCTGCTGGTGGGAGCGGACGTGCAGGCCCATATGCGCCGGATGCTGCGCTGGTACTACGACGCCCATGGCCTGGTGTCCCTAGGGGCGGGGCAGCACCAAGCGGCGGTGGACGCCTTCCAGGCCCTCCTGGGCCTCGACTCCGGCTATCGCGCCGCCTACCTGCCTCTGGCCCGCTCCCTGTTGGAGGTGGGCAAGCTGGACCAGGCCGCCCTGGTCACCAACCAAGCCGAGAAGGCCTATCATTCCTTCCCCGACCGCTTGACCCAGGTGGCCGCCCTCTACAAGGATCTGCGCAAGCAAGACGCCCTGGCCCGGGTGGACAAGCGCCTGGGCCATCTGCGGCCCTCACTCAAACGGGTGAGCCGCTTTGAAGACGGCATCAGCCTGTTGGGCTACGACCTGCCCAAGGCCAAAGTGAAGCCCGGGGGCAAGTTGGAGGTGCACTTCTACTGGCGGGCGTGGCATACGGTGCCGGTGGACTACACCATCTTTCTGCATCTGGTGGGCCCGGGAGGCGTGCTGAACTATGACCACCGCTTGGCCCAGGGCCGCCACCTCATGACCACCCTCAGGGCCGGCCAGGTGGTGCGGGAAGACCTTAGCCTGGCCATCCCGCCCGGCACTCCGCCGGGGAGCTACACCCTGAGGTTGGGCCTGTGGGACCCGGCGGTGGCCAGCGAGGCCCTGCCGGTGATCGAGGGCGAGGATGCCGGCCGCCGCCACGTGGAGGTGACCAAGATCGAGGTGACCCCGGTGGAATCTACTCCGAAGAAGTGACCGAGGCGCCGGCCACCCTCACATCGCCGCCCTGGGCGAAGCGCACCCTTAGACCCAACTCGCAGCGCCGTTTAAGCTCGAAGTTAAGCTCCACCTGGCGGTAGCCAGATCCCAGGTCGCGGCCATGCACCAGGGCCACGGCCAGGGGAATGCGCCCCAGGTCGGTGGCCACCGCCACCTGGGCCAGCAGTGCGTCAGCGGGGGGCGCGCCCTCGGCGGCCAGGCTGAAGCGGGCCACGTAGCGCCCCGGGGGGTAGGTCTGCTGGGGGCCGTGCATCAGGTACAGGGGCGGGTGCCAGCCGGCCCGGCCCCGGACCGCCAGGCCGGTGGGGGCTTGGGGATCGGCCACCAGTTCGCCGGTTTGCCGCCACAGGCGGCTGGCCGGGTAAAAGGTCTGGGGCTCTTGCATGCCCGCGAAATTGATAAGCGCCGCGTCCAGGGCCAGGTCGGCCTTTCCGCTGAACCAAACCCCCAGCTCCAGCGTGACCAGCCCCTCCAAGCTGTAAGGCAGAGCCACGTCGTGCCAAGCGCCGTCGGCCGGCAGGCGGGCCGGGTCCAGGGGGACCGAGGCCAGCACCCGCCCGCTGGTCTTGTCCACGGCCTCCACCCGGCCGGGCGCGCCGCCGGGTCCCCGGCGCAGCCGCAGGCGGGCCACATAGCTCCCCGGCGGCATGGGCCGCCCCGGGCCCTTGGCCAGCCAGCCGGGCAGGTCGCTCCCGGCCCGGGCCTGGGCCACGTTGCCCGCGGGCCGGGCCAGGCGCGGCCCCAGGGGGCCTCCCCAGCGCGGCGCTTCTTCAAAGAGCAGGCCCCATCCCGAGGCGCCCCGTTCCTCCACCAGCCGTCCGGTGTTTCCGGGCAGCCATGAGGCGTCCCACCAGCTGGTCACCGGCGAGACCTGGGCCAGGGCCTGCCCGGCGTTGAGCGCCCCGTCCCGGGGCTTCAGCAGCCACACGTTGCCGGTTTGCAACTCCGCCTGGAAACGGCCGCCGGCCACCAGTCTGCGCCGGGCCAACTCCGGCGGGAAGGGGCACACCTTGCGGGTGTAGACCTCCTCGTCCTCGTAAAAGGCCACCAGGCCCACCTTGAGGCGGCCCAGGGTGTCGTTGGCCGACGGGGTGATCAGGCCGAAGTCCAGGGGATATAGAGGCCAGAAAACCTGGTCAACGTAGGCCCGGGGCGCCTGGGGCGAGTAGCCGTTGACCATGATTGCCCTGGTGCCAGGGATGAGAAGCTCGTAAATCGAGGACTGGTGGGAGTCGCCCGGCCAGATGGGCAGGCCCAACAGGCGCTGGCCGGCATGGGGGCCGGTGGGGATTTTTTCCTTGATGGCGGCGGCCAGGGGGCCGGGCGGGGGCATGAGGCACAAGCCCAGGCGGCGGGCTGGCCAGAAATCCCAGGCCACCCCCAGGCTCACCGCCACCGCCAAGGTCACCGCCGCCACCCGTCCTCCGCCCCAGGCCCGGGCCAGTTCCTTGAGGGTCCAGCCGGCCAGCAGGCCCAAAAACAGCACCGCGAAGATCACCAGACGTCCGGGCACCCGGGGGTAGTTGAAAAAGGGCATGTAGTCGTAGAGCCAGGCATACAGCGGCACCTGGGGGAGGTTGGGGCCCAGGCACAACAGGGCGGCCAATATCCCCAGACCGGCCCACAGGGCCGCCGGGGCCCGCTGGCCCTCTCCCCGCCGTCCCATGGCCAGCAGCAAAAGGCCCGCCCCGGCCAGGATCAGGGTGACCAGGCCCAGGTAGACCACCTGCTCGGAGTGGGCCGGGCTCAGGTGGAAAAGGTCGGCCAGGCGGGGGGCGAAGAGCTTCACTTCGCCCATGCTGCGCCCCTGGCTGGCGATGCTGGCGTCCAGCACCCGGGCCTTTTGCACCATCATGGCCGCCGAGGCCAGGCCCCAACCCAGGCCCAGGGCGATGAGCGGCGGCCAGGTTCCACGGGGCATCCCGGGCCAGCGCCGGGCTCGCCACAGCACGGGAAGGCAGCGCAGGGCCCCCCACACCAGCAGGGCGGCCACCAGCAGCTTGCCCAGATGGGGCACGTCCAGCCAGTACTGCACCGCGTACAAGGGGCTTAACAACAATGGGGCCAAACCCCGGGCCAGGCAGGTCCGGGCCTGATGCGGCCCCAGGGAGGTGAGCCGGACGGCCAACTCGGCCAGCACCAGCCACAGCGACACCAGCAGCACCAGCCCCAGCCCCAGGCTCACCGCCAGGGCGGCGCCTCCGGCCAGCCCTTCCTGCCCCCGGCCGGCGGCCAGGTGCAGGCTGAGGCCCAGGGCCAAGCCGGCCCCGGCCACCCAGGCGGCCCCCGCGCCGGCACTTGTCCCAGTGCTGCCGGCGGGCGGATCGGCCGGGCTGGTCAGGGTGAGGAGCCGTAGCGGCACGTACAGGCCCAGGAGCAGGGTGGTGTAGAAGAGCAGGTGCCCTTCCATGAACCCCACCGCCAACAGCAGCAGCCCGCCCAATGCCCCCCACCAGGCCGAACGCTTGGCCCAGCCCTGTTCCAGACACCACAGGGTGGCGGGCAGCATGAAGGCTATGAAGCCGTAGAGGTGGCCGGACA
This sequence comes from Pseudomonadota bacterium, assembly GCA_018819925.1. GTDB lineage: Bacteria > Desulfobacterota > Desulfarculia > Desulfarculales > Desulfarculaceae > Desulfoferula. Next base: position 56,815 of record JAHJPG010000110.1, on the reverse strand, counting down.
AGGCCTGGGAGGCCCTGAAGGGCAGCAAGGCGTAGATCAGGGCCACGGGCAGGGCGGCCAGGGAACTGCCCAACATGCGCCGGGCCAGGGCAAAGGCGGCCAGCCCGGCCAGAAGGTAGGTCAGAGCCACCACCGCGTTGTAGGCCGATAGCTCGCCCAGGGGTAGCAAGGCCAGGTAGAACAGGGAGAATGGGAAGTTGGCGTACAGGGCGATGCCCTGGGGATGCAGAAAGGTGTTGAACTCGTAGGGGTTGCTGGGAAAGGAACTGGGCCCCAGCACGTTATCGGTGAACAGCCAGGACCAATAGTAGAACTGGAGATGGTCGCCGGGCATCTGGGGCACCAACTCCCAGCCCGGCGAGGGGTGGTACACGTAGGGGATGGCCTGGTTCCAGTGAGCGGCCAGGGGCCAGGTGTGGGCCAGGGTCAACAGGGCCAACAGCACGGCCACGGCCAGGCCCGCCGGCCAGGCCCGCCGCGATGCGCCGGTGCTTTGGGGCTGCTTGCTCATGGCTCCAACCGGGTGATGCTCATGGATTGCACGGTGAGGGGGGCCAGGCCGGTGGTGCCCACCCTAAACTCCAGATTGGTGGCCCAGCGATCCAACTGGAACTCCAAGACCACCGGCTCTTGGAGTTGGGCTCCGCTTAGTTTGCGACCCAACAATACGCTCTTTCCTTTGTTTTCGCTCAGGTCCAGCCAGACCGCCTGCTCCGGGCCCTGGTAGGGGCTGGCTAGGCGAGCCGTGGCGCGGTAACGCCCCGGCGGGAGGGCCAGATATTGCCCCCACACGAAAAGCTGCGGTTTCACCCCGGCGGCGATGCTCAGGGCCTGGGAGCTTTCAGCAGCGCTTTTGGCCCCGCCGTGCTGGTAGCGGGACGGAGGCAGGGGCAGATTCATGAGGGCCTTGGGCTCCACCGTGCCCGCGCCCAGGCGCCAGGCGCCCCCGCCGGGGGGCAGGTCGGAAAGGCGGTTCCACAGCACCACCCGCTGGGCCGGGTTGGCGTAGGTGAGCACCCCGGCCCCGATACGGTCGGCGGCGATTCCGGCGGTGGCCACCAGCACCAGGGTCAGGGCCATGCCCGCCAGGGAGCGCCCCGGGCCGTAGCGCTGGGCTCCCAGGTTCATGGCCACCAGGGCGGCGCCGGCCAAGAGCATCCAGATGCGGGCCAAAGAGGCGTTCACCTGGGGGGTCTTGTAGTTGAAGATGAAGGCGGGCAGCAGGTTGTCGATAAGGGGGAACTGCAAGCCTTGGCCCAAGACCAGTTTGTGGCCGTACACCGCCGATGGGTAGTGCATCACCCAGGCCGCCGCCGCCAGGCTAAGGGCCCCCAGCACCGCCGCGAACAGCATGAAACGGGGCGGTCCCCAGTGGGCTCCGGCGGCCAGGCCCACGGCCATGAAGGGCACCGCCGCCACCATGTAGCGCGAGGGCGGGTTGATACCCCCGAACCAGTCGGCGAAAAGCCCGGCGATGACGTACACCGCCCCGGCCATGGCCAGGCACCAGAAGCCGTCCCCGGGCCGACGGCGCAAGAGCCACACCAGGCCCGCCACCGCGGCCAGCCAGATGGCCCCGTAGGTTAGCATGCCTTCGCCGGCGTCCACCCAGATGCCGCTTAGTCCCTCCCAGAACCCACGGGGGTTCAAGTAGACCCCCTGGGCGTGGATCTCCTGGCCGGGGAAGGGCTGGCCGTAGAGCCACATGAAATAGGTTATCAGCAGCCAGGCCGACACCATGCACGGAAGGTAGAAGGCGGCCAGGCCCTTGAGCGAGCGCCAGTGGCCCCGGGCCAGGCAGTAGAGGCCCAGGAGCAGGGCCAGGATCACGAAGCGTTCGTGGAACCAGGCCAAATAGGCGGTCAACAAACCGGCCAGCAAGAGCAGGCCCCATTGCCCCGGCGAGGCGGAGCGCAACAGGCGGAAGGCGCTCACCGCGAAGGCGGCGGCGGCTATCTCGGGAAAGGCCAGGTTGGAGTAGATGAGCCCGGGCATGGCCACCGCCGCTCCGGCCGCGCCCAACAGCGCCGGGCCCTCCCGCTTGGTGAACAAGCGGCCCAGCCAGAACACCTCGGTGACCATCCATGCGGCCAGGAGCCACAGGGCCACGGTGGCGGTCTTGCGCGGGCCCTGGCCCAGGTACAGCCCCCAGGCGTAGAAAGGGGCCATGAGGGCGGGCAGGCCCGGACGGTGCTTGCTTATCCACTTGCCGTCTTTGGTCCAGCCGCCGTGGCCGCCGATGACCTTGGCCGGATCCAGGTAATAGGAGCTTTCCCGCAGGAAGATGTTTTCGGCCAGGTCCAGGTCGTGGTCCACGGCCAGGCTGTGGGCGTTGAACAAGTATTGGGGCTCGTCGCCGCCCATGAACTTGCCCACCCTGTTGCTCTCCTGGGTGAGACGGGCGCCCACTCCGGCGAACAGGGCCAGGGCCAGGAAAAACACCACCGGGGCCAACCAGGGGTGGTGCTGTTCTTCGCGTTTGCGGATCAAATCCGGGGCGGCCAGGCGGGTCTGGATGAACACCGCTCCGGCCACGGCCAGGGCGGCCAGGGGCCAGGCCTCCCGGGACAAGGCCAGGGGGGCCAGGCTTCCCCCAAAAACCGGTGGCAGAAACTCGGCCAGGGGCACCAGCAACAGGGCCAGGGAGGGCAGCCAGGCCAGGCCGGCCATGCGGCGCGCCCGGGGGCGTTCCACACCCTGGCGGACCAGCCAGCCCTGTTGCCAAGAGGCGGCCAAAAGCTGCACCGCCCACATCGCCACCCCGATCAGTACCGGAATCCACCAAGGGGGCCAGCGCCAGATCACCGCGCATTGGCCGCCCTCCTGGGTGGCCATGACCACCGCCCAGCGGGTGGCGGCCAACAAGGCCCAGGCCAGGCCGGCGGCCCATGCCACCGGATGACCCAGGCCGCCTGAGTTGATCTTGCCGATGCTCATCGCGGGGGCAGCCCGAAGCGCTCTCGCCATGGGTCCCACAGGCGAGTCTTGGTCATGGCGAGGTAAAGGCGGGGGTTGTCGGCCTCGGCCCGTTTAAGGGCCCGGCGGGCCCGCCCATCGTCTCCGGCCCGGGCCTCCAGCCAGGCCAGCTCCAGCCAGAAAAACACCGGGTAGCTTCCCTTGTAGGCCTCCAACTCGGCCCACAGGCCGTCGCGCTGCCCTGGGGAAAGCTTGCCCCCCTGAGCCACGCTTTGTTGGTGGGCCAGGCCCAAAAGCGGCAACAGGCGGTAGTCGGGCCGCCAGTTGGCGTCCACGCGGTGCTGGGCGGCCATGCGCCTAAGCTCGCGCCCTTGCATTGTGGGCCAGAGCAGAATCAGGCCCAAAAGCACCACCCCCACCCAGATAACCCAAGGAGGGATGCCTTGCCGTCGGGGCAGGGGCTGGAAGGAGGATAGTTGCAAGCTACCTGGGCTCCCATAAATCCGCCTGGGGGCCAAAGGCTCCATGGCGAGTTTCAGCGGGTGGGAAGGCGGGGCCTGGCCGGCCCGGTTCGGGTTGCCGTGGATAAGGGCTCGTTTATCGCTAACATTTCCTGTAACACGATTGCCGCGTGCTTCTCAAGGAGATATTGCGGAGCGCGGGGCGAGAGGCGCCCCGCACTCCCGGCGGCACGGGAGCGCGGTATGCTACTTGAACATCTCCATCAGCTCCACTTGGCGGTAGCCCTTGGGCACGACGAACAGGGAAGAGGGCAGATTCTTGCGCTGGGCCTGAATGACCTGGCGCACCATGGTTTCGCCCTGAAGTTTGCTGACCACCTTCACCGGATATCCCTTGGTCCACAGGGCCTGCACCGCGGGGTCCATCTCATAGGCGTCGTCTCCCCCGGTCTGGGCGAAAGCGGCCATCATTTTCTTCATCTTCTTGGTGTCCAACTCCTTGGACAGGGCGATGTCCGGGGATATCCACAGCTCCTCCCGGAGCTGACCGTCGGACCATATCTCGTATTTGAAAGCCTTGAAACCGGCGATCACCTCGCTCTGGCCTGTCTTTTTCACCTCCACCTTGGGCCGGGGCTTGTCGCCCTTGCCCATGGCCGCCTGCATGGCCTGCATGGCCGCGGCCCGCTGCTCCGGAGGCAATTGTTTGAGCTGTTCCTGCATCTGGTTCATGGCTTGGTCGCGAATCTTGGCCACCTCGGAATAGGGGCCGGACCAATAGGTCTTTTCGGCAGGGTTGATGATGGTTAGCCGGCCCTGGGCCAGGTCCATGAGGGAAACCGCTTCCGGGGACTCGTCACGCATCTGGTTGTTTTGGAAATACAGGTTGTTGACCTCGCCGTCGGATTTTTCCTTTATGAGCCAGCCGGCCAGGGCCGGGCAGGCCAGGCCAAAGATCAACAGGGCCGCCAAGAGCGCTTTCACCGTTTTCATCTCAGGTCCTTTCACAAGTTGAGGCGTACGGATTTGGCGAAGTATAGCAGCCCAAAAGCAAGGTGTAAGCAGGCCTCGAGGCCGGGGAAAGACGATTGTGCCGGGTGCGGTGATTTCCTGGATTCAGGGGGCGGGGTCAAGCGGCGGGTCCGGCTCCGGCTTGGCCCGGCCCATGCCCCCGCGCAGGTACATGGGCACCGCCGGCAGGGCGCTGGCCATGGAGCCCAGGTTGATCAGGAAGCCGATCAAGAAGGCCGGGGTGGAGCCTATGCCCACCAGGCTGAAGAAGGCCACGTACAGCCCCTCCAGCACCCCGAAGCTGGAAAAGGACACCGGCAGGCGGGCCAGGAAAAACACCACCGGGGTCACCGCCGCCGACTGCAACAGGGTCAGGTCCAGATGAAGGGCCTGGGCGGCCAGCCAGTTGAAAATCACCGGGGCGCCCTGCTCGATGAAAGACAGGAGCAAAAACCACAGCAACACCCCCCGCCGGCTGCGGTACTGGTGGTAGGCGGCCACGAAGTCCAGCAGCCAGGCCAAAAGGCGGCTCTTCTCCCGCCAGCGGCGGTCGGCGTGGGCGTGCAAGCGCCCGGCCCAGGCGCTGAAGGAGAGCGCCACCGCCAGGCAGGCGGCCCCCAGCAGGCCGAAGGACCAATAGAAAAACGTGGCGGGCAGCCCGGTGGTGATGCCGGCCAACAGAACCAGGCCGATCACCGCGGCCAGGGCGGCGGCCACGAAGCCCAGGGCCCGCTCCAGGAATATGCTGGCCGCCACCGCCTGGCTGGGGCGGCCGGGCCGGGAGAACAGGCTCACCCGCACCGCGTCGGCCCCCAAGGTGCTGGGTAAAAAGGAGCCGGCGAAGGCGGCCAGGTAGTAAGCCTTGAGCGCCTCGCCGTGGCCGGCGGCGTACCCCTGGCTTACCAGCAGCAGCCGCCACTTGTAGCTCATCAGCCCCCGGTCCAGGGTGAAGGCGGCCAACAGCAGCAGAAGAAATTCCCAACGGGCCCCCGCGATCGCCCGCCAGGCCTGTTTCAGGTCCACGAAGAAAAACAGCAGGAGAAGCAATAGCCCCAGGCTAATGCCCATGCGCAGCCAGGTTTTGCCGGATTTGTTCAAGGGGCCTCGCCTCCCGGTGAAGTGCCTGGAGCCAAGTTAACACCAGCCCCCCCGGGCGTCAACGCGAGGGCTGTTGCACAAACCGTCAGGTTTCATTAGGCTTAGCCCGGATATTACATGAAGGCAGTGCGTCCGGCTGCGCCAGTCACCGGCATACCGCGTTGCCGGCTGTGCTCGGGCCTCGACGTAGCATAGGCTACGCCTGCGGCCCTCGCTTGCCGGTCGCCTTGTCTGCCGCTGCCTGGCTGTGCCGGGTTCGGGTAAAACTGCATCTTGATAGGGCGGGCGCTTTTTTCATAAAGACAGCATAAAAACTGATTTATTGTTAGTTACCGCTCAACCTTCATGAAATATCCGGGCTGGCCAACTCCCGCGCCTGGGGCGACCCCCGGGCCGGACAGCGAGGGCGAATATGTGCGGCATCAACGGATTCAGCTGGGAAGACCAAGGCCTGATCCAGGCCATGAACGAGCGCCTGGCGCACCGGGGGCCGGACGCCCACGGCGATTACGTGGGCGGCGGGGCCAGCCTGGGGCACACCCGCCTGTCCATCATCGACCTGTCTGAGCGAGGCCGCCAGCCCATGGTCAACGAGCATGGCGACGTGCGCATCGTGGTCAACGGCGAGATATACAACTATCTGGATCTGCGCAAGGAGTTGATCGACGCTGGCCACGTGTTCCGCTCCGACAGCGATTCCGAGGTGGTGCTGCACGGCTACGAGCAGTGGGGGCCCGGGGTCATCGAACGCATCATGGGCATGTTCTGCTTCGCGGTGCTAGACAGCAAACGGCGGCGCGTCATGCTGGGCCGCGACCGCCTGGGCATCAAGCCCCTCTACTACCACCACGCGGGCAACAAGCTCATCTTCAGCAACGAGATCAAGGGCCTGCTGGCCTGGGACGGCCTGGAGCGCCGGGTGGACCTGCCCGGTTTGCACCAATATCTGGGCTACGAATACGTGCCCGCCCCGCGCACCCTTTTCGCCGGGGTGAACAAGCTACGCCAAGGCCACTACGCCATCTTCGACATGGACAGCGGCAACTTCACCGAAACCCAGTATTGGGACGTGAAGTTCGCTCCGCGCTTTTCCCGGCCCGAGGAGGCGGTGGAGGAGCTGCGCTCCCTGCTCAGGCTGGCGGTCAAGCGCCGCCTGATGAGCGACGTGCCCCTGGGGGTGTTCCTCTCCGGCGGGCTGGACTCCACCACCGTGGTGGCCCTGATGCGCCAGCTGGGGGTGGAGCACATCCGCAGCTTTTCAATCGCCTATCCCGACCCAACTTTCAGCGAGCTGGAGTACGCCAACGACATGGCCCAGTATTACGGCACCGATCAGACGGTGCTGATGATCGAGGGCCTGACCATGGAGGATTTACAGAGCGCGGTCTACCACCTGGACGAGCCCATGACCGACCTCTCGGCCATCCCCCTGATGCTCATCTGCCGCAAGGCCAAGGAGACGGTGACCGTGGTGCTCTCCGGCGAGGGCGGCGACGAGATCTTCGCGGGCTACGACCGCTTCAAGGCCTCCAAGGCGGCGGGGTACCTGAATCGCCTGCCCGGCTGCGCCCCCCTGCTGCACCGCCTGGCCTCGCTGCTGCCAGACCAGCCCCAGAAGAAAGGGGCCATCAACGTGGCCAAGCGCTTTCTGGAGGGCTGCGTGCTGCCCCGGGAAGGCGAGCACTTGCGCTGGCAGTATTTCCTGCCCCCGGCCCTGGCCGGCGAGCTTTTCAACGCCGAGGCCGCGGCCCAGCTCAACCTTAACGACCCCTTCGCGCCCATCCGCTCGGTGCTGGCCCACTGCAACTCCAGCGACCGCCTGGACCGGGAGGTCTATCTGGACCTAAAGCTGGCCATGGCCGACAGCGTGCTCATGAAGGTGGACAAGATGTCCATGTCCACCTCCCTGGAGGTGCGGGTGCCTTTCCTGGACCACGAAGTGGTGGAATTTACGGCCAGCCTGCCTTCCTGGTTCAAGCTCAAGGGCTTCACCACCAAGTACATCCTGCGTCAGGCCATTCGGGGCCTGGTGCCCGACCGGGTGGCCTTCCGGGGCAAGCAGGGCTACTCCCTGCCGGTCAAGAATCTGCTGCGCGACCAACTGCAACCGGTGATGCGCGAGCTCTTGACCACCAGCCCCCTGGTCACCGAATATCTGCAACCGGCCACGGTGAACCGGCTCATGGCCGAACACCTGGCCGGAACCCACAACCACAACCACGTGCTGTGGGCCCTGATGAACGCCGCCCTGTGGCATCGCCGCTTCTTCGAAAACTAGACAGCCTCAAGTGGACAGCCCCGGCGGGGCGTGATATTTTCTCCCTAAGCTAACCGCCTGTCAGGCAAGGTAAATCCATGGCCGATTCCAAGCAGGAACCATATAAGACCCACCAGATGGCCACCGGAGGGGGCGGTGCCCTCAAGGGCTATCAGGACCTCATCGTGGGCTCGCGCTCCTGGGGCCGCCTGGTCTACTTCGAGCTGTGCATGTTTTTGACCAATTGCCCCGGGGCTCTGGGGCTGTTTTTGCGCAAGCTCATGTGGCCCCGCCTGTTCGCCTCCTGCGGCCAGGGGGTGATGTTCGCCACCGGGGTGGTGCTGCGTCACCCCGGGCGCATACGCCTGGGTGAGCGGGTGGTGGTCAGCGAGGGCTGCATCCTGGACGGGCGCAACCCGGACACCGAAAAGGCGTTGGTGCTGGGCGACGACGTGAACCTGGCCAACGACGTGATGCTCTCGGCCAAGATGGGCAGCATCGAGATAGGCGAGCGGGTGGGCATCGGGGCCAAGACCATAATCCACTCCGCCGCCGGCAATCCGGTGAAGGTGGAGGCGGATGTGGTCATCGGGCCGCAATGCTATATAGTCGGGGGTGGCAACTACAATACCGACCGTTTGGACATACCCATCGGACAGCAGGGCATAGCCCAAGACGGCGGCGTGGTCATCGGCCAGGGCGTTTGGCTGGGCGCCAAGGTGTGCGTCCTGGGGGGCGTTAGCATGGCGGCCGGCGGCATAGCCGCGGCCGGGGCCGTCGTGACCAAGGATGTGCCGCACAACGCGGTGGTGGCCGGGGCGCCGGCAAAGGTGATAAAAACCCGCGGGGAACAAGACTGAAGCGTACCGCGCCCCAAGGGCCTCAAAGGAGATTAGAGCAAGTGCAAGGCGATCTGTCACCGGAGATCAAGAAGATCCAAGAGACCGTGGTGGGCATGTACTCGGAGCATCCTTGGCCCCTTAACCGCGAGACCGACGAAGAGATGGGCTGGCGGCTCAAGTGCCTGGGAGTGACGCCGTCCGACTATCAGGGCAAGAAGGTCCTGGACATGGGCTGCGGCACCGGCGAATACGCCATGTGGTACGCCAAACAGGGCGCGGCCGAGGTCCAGGGCATCGACCTGTCCAAGGGGTCCTTGGCCATTGCCAACCAGCGCAAAGCCGAGGGCGGCTACCATAACGCCGATTTCCGTGAGATGGACATCCTCAACTGCTCCTTGCCCGACAACTACTTCGACTACTCCTACTCGGTGGGGGTGTTGCACCACACCGGCGATCCCCTGCGCGGCTTCAAGCATTTGGTGCGGGCCACCAAGCCCGGCGGGGTGGTGGTGGTGAGCCTGTACAACTCCTTCTCCCGCCGGACCCTGAGGACCAAGCAGACCATCTGCCGCTGGTTGGGCGGGGCGGACATCGACAAGCGGGTGGAGTGGGGCGAGCGCCTGTTCGGCGGCACCCTGCGCAAGCTGGACAAGCGCTACCACGGCCTGAACACCAAGCAGATCGCCTACGACATCTTCGGGTTCCCCCACGAGAGCCTGCACTCGGCCCAGGAGGTGCTGCGCTGGTTCGACGAGACCGGCCTGGAGTACAAGGGAGCCTTCGCCCCCCTGCGCATCACCGATTATTTCTACGCCTTCCAGCAGCCGGAATACTCCCGCTTCCGCTCCACCTTCGACGGCTTCCCGGTGATGAGGGCGGTGGCCGACGGCATGGTCAAGCTGGCCGGCTCCCTGGGGCCCAAGGAGGGCAGCGTGCCTCCCTTTCCCCGGCCCAGCCTGGCCTCCTGCGTGCTGTCCCAGTTGATCTGGGTGCCTTTCGGACTGCGCTTCAACTGCTTCACCATCGCTGGCACCAAAAAGGGATAGTTTTCGGTTAAAGATATGCCAAGCCTTGGCAACGGAAAAAACCGGCCCTTCTACAAAAGATGGAGGGCCGGTGTTTCGTTGCTGGTGGCCGCCTGCTTTACCGGGGCCCTGTTCTGGTATTTGTTTCGCACCACCACTCTGGAAGACTGGCTGAACCTCTACCGGGGTCTGCACTGGGGCTGGCTGGCGGGATTCCTGGCGCTGTTCTTGGGCTCCATGCTGCTCAAGGCCCTGCGCTACCGCCTGCTCTTGGCGGCCTCCAGCCTGGACAAGCCCCCGCCTTTCATGGGCCTGGTGGCGGTCACCTTCGTGAGCAACCTTTTCGTGGACCTGCTGCCCGCCCGTTCGGGAAGCCTGGCCTACATCGTTTTTCTAAACCGCAAGCTGGCCGTTGGCCTGCCCGCCTGCTTCAGCTCCTTCGCCTTTTCTTTCATTTTCGACCTCATCGGCATGCTGCCCCTGTTCTTCTTGGCCATCGTGCTGCACAGTATGGCCGCCGGGGACCAGGCGCCCTTGCTTTGGGCCCTGTTGGGGGCGCTGGCGGTCATAGCCGGGTTGGCCCTGTATCTGCTGGAAAAGGTGCTGGCCCTCATCGCCCGGCTGGTCGCTTGGCTGGCCCTGCGCCTGACGGGCAAGGCCGGGCATTGGGGCCGCCGCCTGGCCGAGGAGCTGGCGGCCATGGCCGGGGACGTGAACCGGGTCAAGGGCCAGGGTGTCTACGGCCGGGTGCTGTTGGTGTCGGTGGCCATCCGGGCCCTCAAATATTTGGCCCTGTATCTGCTGGTTGCCGGGCTGGCCGCCCAGTGGCCGGACCAGGCGGCCCAGCTCACATTCCCCCTGGTGCTCTTCGCCCTGGTGGCCGCCGAGGCCACGGCCAGCCTGCCCATCAGCGGCCTGGCCGGGTTCGGGGCCTACGAGGGGGTGATGATGGCCACCCTGCGGGGTGCCGGGCTGGCGGCCACCCAGGCCGCCCTGATACCCTTTGGCCTGCACCTGCTTACTCAAGTGATCGACTACACCCTGGGAGGGGTGGCCCTGGTGGCCCTTAGCCTGATAAAGCCGCGAGAGAGCGACCGTGAAGAGCAAGCTTAAAAAGCAGCCGATGAAGCACTGGATCATCATGGGGGTGCTGGCCCTGATGCTGGTGGTCACCCTGGTGCATTTCGGTCCTCGCTATCTCTATTCCCACTTCGGGGACTTGGTGCTGGGCAAGGTGGTGGGCGGCCTGAGCCCCGAGCAAAAAGCGGCGGTCCGCCAGGGCACCCGGGGTCTCAAGGCCAAGGTGGTGTGGTCCTCCAGCCGCAGCGGCAACCACGAGCTTTACATGCTCACCCTGCCGGACATGGAGTTCTTCCGCCTCACCCACAACGACCGGGTGGAGTTTTACAGCCGCTTTTCGCCGGACGGCAAGCGCATCGTCTTCGCCCGCAGCCAGCGCCTGTGGGTCAGCGAACGCGACCTGGACCCCTGGGACACCTACATCCTGGACCTGGAAACCGGCCAGGAGCAGTTGGCGGCCAAAGACGCCAACTACCCCCAATGGGTGGGAGCGGGCAAGATCAGCTTTTTGCGCGGCAGCCGGGTGATGCTCAAGGACCTGGCCACCGGCGGGGAGGTCATGCTCTACGACGCCGCCCAACCCCCGGTGCAGGGGAGGCCCTACACCCCGGAGCTTAACCCGATCAACTGCGGCCTGCTGGCTTTCACCGCCCGGGGCAAGCTCTCGGGCACCATGGTTTTGGACCTGGCCACCAAGAAGATGGAGCGCATCGCCGGGGGCTGCGAGCTCACCTGGTACCCGGACGGCCGCAGGGTGCTGTGGGTGGAAAACGGCGGCAACGGGGGCAACCGCATTTTGCACTCGGCGCTGCACCCGGTGAAGCCCCTGGTGCTCATGGACCTGCCCGGCGATTTCAGCCACGAATACTTCCCCCGCCTGTCGCCGGACGGCAAGTGGATGGTGTGGGGAGCGGCGGCCAAGGGCCACGAGCACGACATCGCCGACTACGAGATATTCCTGTGGCAACTGGGGCAGCCCTGGGAAAAGGCCCTGCGCCTGACCCAGAACCAGGCCAACGACCGTTGGCCGGACATATTCATTGAAAAATAGGCCTATTTGACGGGGTAGAGGTCCCAATCGATGCGCAGGGAGCGCAGCATGGTCTTGAGGGCCGGCCCCAGCAGGGTCCAGTCCCGGGCCCCCACCTTGCCGCGCAGGCTGCCCCGGGCCCACAGGAAGCGGCCGTTCGGCAAGCGGTTGTGGGTCACGGCCAACAGTTCGTAGCCGCCAGGCCCCTGGCGCTGGTATAGGTCCAGCGTCCGGCGGTCCACCACAGACTGGCCCAGGGCGGCGTAACCCTCCAGCGGCGGCAGGGCGTCCAGGTGCAGTTCCAGGCTCATGGCGCGGCCTTGGCCCGCGCCGCCTTCCCATGCGTAGCCCGAAGGCAGGCTGCGCCCCTCCCAGGACCAGGGCAGGGAAATATACATCCCCCGCCACTCCACGAAGCGCCACTGGGGTCCCAGCACGAAGAAAAAAGGTTCGATGCGCAACGAGGCAAAAATGGCATCCAGAGTGGGCTGGTTTTGGTTCCATTTCTTCTTGTCGCTGTCTGCCAGGGCCCAGAGCCTGCCGCCCCCGGGCAAAACCTGTTTCAGGACCAGAATGCGCCGCCGCCGGGCGTCGCCGGTGCCCTCCAACTCGGTTTGTTCAAAGACCAGGGCGGGGCGTCCCGCCAGGTGGGCCTGTCCCAAGGCCACGGTGCGCACCTGATCCGCCAGGCCCGGCTGTGGCAACTGGGCCAATTGGAAAAGGGAAAACTCCATCTCGGTGTACAGAGGCTCGGTCTTGCGGGCCCACCAGCCGTAGAAGTGGCGCAGGCCCACGTAGAAAAAGCCGTACCATTTTTGGGGCACCGCCAGGCTCACCCCGCGGCTCTCGTAGAGCTTCCACTTAGGGCCGGGCAGGGGGGCATGGTCCCCGGCCAGGGGATCGGCCCCGGCCAGCGCCGGGGCGGCGGCCAGCAGCAGAAGCAAAGCCAGGGTCCAGACCGTCAGGCGTCGGGTCATGGCCACGGCTCAATCCCTCCCCTGGCAGCCGGGCAGCCGCCGGTATTGCTCGCCCCAGGGCGAGCCGTGCAAGATTTCCTGGAGCAAGGCGCGTCCGTGGCGGCGGAACCATACCTGCTCATTGTATTGAGTGCCCGCCCAGCCCAGCAAGGGGGCTATCTCCGGGCGGTATAGCATCTTGCCCAGGCCGGGCACGGCCCGCAGGCGGCGCTCCAGAAGCGACACCAGGTCCTGGCCCAACTGGGGCGGGATGAAGCCCGCCGGCTGCACCGCGTCCCCGGCCCGGGTGTAGGCCAGGCTGCCCACGCCCGCCTCTTGGCTCAGGGCCAGGTGAGGGGCCATGTCCCGGGGCAGGCCCATGTAGTCCAGGGCCGCGCTGTCGGTGGCCACCCGGTCCCGCCCGGCCAGGATGAGCCCGCAGACCCGGGGCAGGCCGGTCTTGGGGCCACTGGCCTCCATGGCCACGGTGGCGTCCAGAATGTTGAACACCGTCTGGTCCACCTGGCGGTTTATCTCGGCGATGACCTCGTGCACCCGCTGGTGAAACTGGTAGCGCAAGCGGGGCAGCAGCCCCCAGTGGTTCTTGAGGCAGCAGGATATGCCCGAGAGCACGTGGGTTTTCATCACCGGCAGATTGACGATGCTGTCGGCCTGGAACACCGCCTGGGGAAAGGCCAGCACGGGACAGGCCTCGTTGCCGGTGGACACCTCGCGGTATTCCTGGCGGGCCAGGTTGACGATCTTCACCCCGTGGCGGGCGGCGATGTCCAAGTAGCCCCAGTGCAGGCAGGCCCGGGCGAACTGGGGATAGCCGGCCACGTCGCTGTCGGCCAGGACAAAAGTGGTGGCGGGGAATCGCCGCACCAGTTGGCCCAGCACCGCCTCCACCAGCCAAGGGCTGGTGTTGCGCCCGGGCAATACCTCCTGGCTCATGGCGTTGATCTTTACCAGACAGCGGGCCCCCAGTTCCCCGGGGGTGAGCCCGGCGAAATCCAGGACATCCTCCACCGCCGAGGCCATGCCGGCCTCGGTGGGCGGAGCAACGGCGCGGCAAAAGACCTCAGGCATGATCCGGCTCCTTGGGCGCGCGCCGCCCCAGCCAGCGCCGCGCCAACCGGTGGGCGCACAGGCCCAGGCAAACCGCCAGCACCGGGACCAGGGGCGAGTTGAAGCGCGCCGCGTTCACCGTGATCAGGCTGTGGAAGCTGAAAAGGAAAATGGCCGGCAGCACAAAGGCGGTCAAGGGCCAGTCCCGCCTACGCAGCGAAGACACCCCCAAGTAGAACAAACAGGCGAAGCCGGGCAAGGCCACCCACCACAGGTCCACGAACAAGCCTCGCCAAGCCAGGGGCGCCGAGGCCAGCAGGTGGCCGCCGGGGTCGGCCAAAATCTTGCGTATGGCCACTTTTTGGCTGTGGGTGTCGCCCACGGTGTAGTGGCCCAGCCATTTGGTGTGGCGGGCCCAAGTGTGTTGGCCGATCATCTCAAAGGTGTCGCCCCGGTTCTGCACTCTCAGGCGGTTGAAGTCGCGGGGCTCCAGCACCTTGCCCAGGGTGGCCTGGTAGATATCGGTCCCCCACAGCTTTTGATGCTTGGGCGGGTCGTAGCTGTCCAGGCCAGGCGTGGGAGATTCATGAACCAGGGGGTTCAGGTAGACCCAGGGCGTGTAGTAGATGAAGGCGGCCAGGTGCTCCTTGGGGGTCATGGCCGCGTGGTTGGCCCGGATGTCCAAGACCTGGCCCCCCCGGAAGGAGAGCATCCAGTGCCCGAAGTGGTAGTGGTTGCGGGCCATCCAGGCTCCCACCGGCAGGGCGAAGGCCAGGGTGAACAGGGCCAGGCCGGCCAACATCTTGCCCCGGGGCAGGCCTCCCCGCCAGGCCAGCAGCAGGAAAAACACCGCCGCCGGCAGCCATAAATACATCAGGGCCGCCCTGGTGAGGGCTCCCAGCCCCAGGAGCAACCCGGCCAGGGCAAAGGCCCACCAACTGGGACGGCGCACCGCCCGGTGCATGGCCAGGGACAGAAACAGCACCACTATGGCCGCGCCCGCCTCGCTGTAAAAACGGTTGATGAAGTACAGCATGGCCGGGCTGTAGGCGATGAGGGCGAAGGCCAGGTAGCCCGGCCAGGGAGAGCCGGTGCGCCGCCAGACAAAGACTCCGGCGGCGATGGCCGTGATGAGCAGCCAGCCCAGTTGCCATTTTTTGAGCGGCAACAAGGGGGCCCGCAAAAATGAGGGCAGGGCGTGATCGCTCAGGCCGGGAACCAAGGCCACTCCCAGAGCCAAAAAGGCGGGATAGCCGGGCGAGCGCCAGGCTTCCAGCCAGGGCATGGGGGTCAGGGTTCGCTGGGCGCTGATGGTGCCATGGTGCACCAGATTGTGGGCCATGCATAGATAGTGGGTGGCGTCGTGGTCTATGGATTGGCTGGGCAGGTTGTGGGCGGCATTGAGCGCGAAACCGGCCAAAAGGGCGGCCATGAGCAGAACGTGGCCCAGCAGGCGCAGCCGCGCTCTGTTACAAGAGGGCGGGGCCAGTTTCGGGGGAAGGCTCTCAAGAAGGCGAATCATCTGGCTCCAGGGCGCTGGGGCTTGATCTGTTGGCTCAAACTATACGCAAGGAGTCCAAAATGGGCAACCCAAGGACTCGGCTTTCGTTGCCAAGAGGGCCCCGAACTGCTAAAAGATGGGGACTGAACCGCGGCTGGGCCCCAGGGCCCCGGGGGGCCGCCTAACCTCTGCCCGGGAATACGGCATGATCATCTCCAAGGCGCCGGTGCGCATATCTCTGGGAGGCGGGGGCACCGACCTGGCTTCCTACTACTCCAAATTCGGCGGCTTCCTCATCGCCGGAGCCATCGACAAGTATATTTTCATCTGCATAAACCGGCGCTTCGAGCGCTCCATCAAGTTGTCTTATTCCAAGACCGAGGTGGTGGAGGGCGTGGGCCAGGTAGAGCACAAAATCTTCCGGGAGGCCCTGCGCCTGGCCGGGGTGGAGAACCAGGTGGAGCTGTCCTCCATCGCCGACGTGCCGGCCAACTGCGGCCTGGGCTCCTCCTCCAGTTTTACGGTGGCCCTCCTGACTGCCCTGCGCTCTTACACCCGGGACTTCTCCTCCCTGCGCGATTTGGCCGAGGAGGCCTGCCACATCGAGATAGACCGGCTCAAGAATCCTATCGGCAAGCAGGACCAGTACATGGCCGCTTTCGGCGGAGTGACCGCGCTCACATTCGAGAAAGACGGCACGGTCATGGTGGAGCCCCTGCGCATGCCGGGCGGCAAGCTGGTGGAGTTGGAGTACAACATCGCCCTGTTCTACACGGGCATCGAACGCAGCGCCTCGGATATTCTCTCCTCGCAGAACCAGAAGACCCTGGAGGATGACCAGGCCATCATCGAGCGCCTGCATGGCATCAAGCAGATCGGTCTGGAGACCCGCCGCCTGTTTGAAAAGGGCGATATCGACTCCTTTGGCGATCTGCTGCACCAGCATTGGAACACCAAGAAAAAACTCAGCGCGGCCATAAGCAACCCCTCCATCGACGAGGCCTACGAAGAGGCGATCAAGGCCGGGGCCCTGGGCGGCAAGATAATGGGGGCCGGCGGCGGCGGCTTTTTCATGTTCTATTGCCCGGGCACCAAGGCCCAGGTGATCCAGCGCCTCACGGCCATGGGCCTCAGGTACTTCCCCTTCCGCTTCGACTACGAGGGGGCCAAGATCGTGGCCAACCTGCGCAAATAAAGAGAGGCCCCATGAGCGAATACGCAAGGCAATATCTGGAAGAGGCCGGGCGCATCACCGCCTCCCTGGACCCCAAGGCCATCGAGGCCATGGTTCAGGTCATTAAGCAGATCAGGGAAGACGGCGGCCGCCTGTTCTTCGTGGGAGTGGGCGGAGGGGCTGGCAACGCCAACCACGCGGTGAACGACTTCCGCAAGATAGCGGGCCTGGAGTGCTACACCCCCACCGACAACGTGAGCGAGCTGACCGCGCTCATAAACGACGAGGGCTGGGACGGCGTGTTTTCCCGCTGGCTCAAGACCAGCCGCCTGGGCCCCAAGGACGGGGTGTTCGTGTTCAGCGTGGGCGGCGGCAATGTTGAAAAGCAGATCAGCGTGAACATCGTGGAGGCGCTCAAGCTGGCCCAGGAAGTGGGCGCCAAGATTTTGGGCGTGGTGGGGCGCGACGGCGGCTACACCGCCCAGGTGGGCGACGCGGTCATAGTCATCCCCACGGTGAACGAGGCCACGGTCACTCCCCACACCGAGGCCTTCCAGGCGGTGGTGTGGCACATGGTGGTGTCGCACCCGGACATCCTGCAGAACGAGATGAAGTGGGAGTCGGTCAAATAAAGCGGGCGGTTTTCCTGGACCGCGACGGGGTGCTAAACCCCGTGGTGATGCGCGGGGGCTCGCCCGCCTCGCCCCGCGGCCTGGACGAATTCAGCCTGACCCCCGGCGCGGGGGAGCAGGTGGCCCGGCTCAAGGAGGCTGGTTACGTGGTCATCGTGGTGACCAACCAGCCCGACGTGGCCCGGGGGCTTTTGCCGGGAGAAGAACTGGCGGCCATGCACCGGGCGCTGGAGCAAGCGGTGGGCCCCGACGAGATAGTGTCCTGCCCCCACGACGACCACCACGCCTGCGCCTGCCGCAAGCCCAAGCCGGGCATGCTCACCCAGGCGGCCCAAGAGCGCGGCCTGGATCTGGCGGCCTCGTGGATGGTGGGCGACGGGTATAAAGACATGGAAGCCGCCCGCGCCGCCGGAGTGCGGGCCGTACTTATAAACGCCGATTACAACGCCGAGGTGGAGGCCCCCCAGCGGGTAGCCGATCTGGCCGAGGCGGTGGATTTAATTTTGGAGCAAGGATAGGCCATGGCCATTTTTCTGGACAGCGGCAAGATCGAGCAGGTGGAGAAGTTTTTGCGTTGGGGCGTGATCCGCGGGGTCACCACCAATCCCACCATCCTGCTCAAGGACGGGGTCACCGGCGGAGCCAGCGGCATGAAGGCCCGGGCCAAGGAAATAGCGGCCATGATCGCGCCCCTGCCCCTGTCGCTGGAAGTGACCAGCAATGACCCGGTGCAGATGATCGACCAGGCCCGGGAGTTCGCGGCCTTGGCCGAGAACATCAACGTGAAGATCACCATCCACGGCCCCGAAGGCGAAACCGACAACATCGAGGTTATCCACGCCCTGGAGACCAAGTACGACGTGCGGGTCAACGCCACGGCCATGATGAGCGGCCAGCAGTGCCTTTTGGCCGCCTTGGCCGGCGCCACCTACGTCTCGCTGTTCGGCGGCCGGGTGAACAACATGGGCTACGACGCCACCGACGAGATAACCCGCCTGCGCGAGCTGCTTGAGATGCAGGGCCTGGAGAGCCAGATCATCATCGGCTCGGTGCGCGAGATCAACAACGTGATCACCTGGCTGCACGCCGGGGCTCACATCGTCACCGTTACCCCGGACATCTTGGGCGGCATGTTGGTGCATCCGTACAGCAAAGAGACCGTGCGCATGTTCCTCGACGACGCCAAAAAGTGCGAATTATGCTAGGTCCGTCTGGACGCGCCTGACGTTGTTGCCGGCATCGCTTGTTCCTCCACGTAGGATTACCTACGCCTCCGGAACGCGCTCGCCGGACGCCTAGTCAGCCGCGCCCAGCCAGCCCCAGGGCCTTGCCGAGTCGTTAAAGAGAAGAAGAAATAAAGAACCCGGTCCTCCGTGTGGAGGGCTGGGTTTTGATTTGGAGCATTAGCGGGCAATCGCGGGCCGAGGGATTAAGTCGGGTAGGTAAAAAGAAGTGGTCTCAATGGGTGAGGCGGGAGTTTGGCCGTGTGCCGGGGTGGTGGAGTCGGTCCAGCGGACAGGTAAGAATGGCCGCCCCGCCAGGGCCGGAACCATGTTTTTTCCTTACTTGCTCTTCCCGCCGCCAAATCCATGTGGGGCATCCCCCAGGCCACCGGCTCAACCAGAACCTACCCCCTCTTTCCTTACCTGCCTCTTTCCCCGCGTCTCCTCTTATCCCTTATTCAACTCGGCGGCCAGGTCCCTGGCCCGCTCCAGGCACTGGTCCATGTTCAGGTACTCGAAGGAGCCGAAGCGGCCGCAGGTGTACAGGCCCAGCCCGTCCAGCCACTGGTAGACCCGCGCCCGGTTGCTCAGGTAGCCCTGGTCGTAGACCACGTAGGCGTGTTTGATGCGTTGGGCCTGGCTGGCCGTGATCTCCGCCTGGCTGATGCCGCAGAGCCCGCTTACGTCCTTGGCCACCCGGCCCACCAACTCGTCCTCGGAGGCGGAGAGCAGGGCGTCGCCCGGCGGCACGGTGATCTCGGCCACCAAATGGGAGCTGCCTTCCGGCGCGTTGAAGGGGCTGAAGTAGCTCATGTAGCACACCCGGTGGGGCAGGATGGCCGGGTCGGGGATGTAGATGGCGCTCTTGTCGGCCAGGCCCTGGTGCCCCACCCCCAGCATCACCAAGATCACGCTGTTGTATTGCAGGGCCGCGCAGGCGCGCTGGGCGTCCTCCGGCGCGCCGTCCAGGCAGGCGGCCAGGTCCATCACCGGGATGGTGGAGATGAGGCGGCGGCAGGCGTAGGTGTCCTGGCCGTCGCTCACCTCCCAGCCGGTGGCGGTCTTTTTTATGGCGCTGGCCCTGAAGCCGGTGACCAGGTTCACGCCCTGGGCCAGGGCGTTGGTCAGGGATTCGATGCCCCCCCGCTCTGGGTAGAGGAAATTTAGCTGGTGGGTGTAGCCCTCGGTCTCGATGCCGATGGCCGCCTTGACCACGTCGGCGGTGGGCGGGCTGGGGATGCGCTCCACCCAGTGCACCGAGATGTCCTTGGCCGGGCGCTTCCAAATCTTGTCGTTGTAGGGGATCAGGTACTTTTCACTGATGCCCTGGCCGAAACGGAAGCGGCACCACTCCTCTAGGTTGGAGGGCTCGGCGTCGCTACGCTCCAGAAAACCCATGAGGCATTCGAAGATGTCCTCTTTGTCCAGGGCATAGAGGCCGTTTTCAAAGGGGTACTTTACAAAACGGTCCTTGAACCAAATCTGGTTGTTGCGCCGCTGCTGGCGGAGGTTGCCCTTGAGCCAGGCGGTGAGCTGGGCCAGCAGTTCCGAGTCCCGGGAAAACAGGATATGCCCGCCGATGTCGTAGGTGAAGCCGTCCTTGACGAAGCTGCGGCACAGGCCGCCAGGGCGCTCATTGGCCTCCAGCACCAGGGTCTCGCCATTGATATATTGGGCCAGGCTCAGGCCGGTGAGGCCCCCTCCCAGGATGATGGTCTCGGCGTGTTCACTCATGGTTGTTTTCCTTCCTGGGCCCTGAGGTGGGCCTCCAACTCGGCCAGACCAGCCGGCGAGCCTATCTCCATGAAGGCCCGCTCCACCACGTAGGCTCCCAACTCGCCCCGGGCGGCCAGGTCGCGGAACACTTCTTCTATGGCAAAGGGCCTGCCCTCGGGTATGGCCGTGAGCAGGCTTTTGCTCAGGGCGCTGAGGCCGTAGTCGATGCAGTCGAACTCCGGGCCGGGAGCCCACTTGTCATAGGCCGCCACCCGGTTTCCCTCCAGGCGCACGTTGCTGGGCTCTTTGGCCCCCCGGTTGCGCCACACCACCATCATGGCCGGCAGGCCCGTGGCCAAGAAAGAGGCCCACACCTGGCGGTGCTCTATCTCCAGATAGCTGTCCCCCCAGGTGAGCAGAAAGCGATCTTCCAAGAGCGGGGCGGCCTTCTTGAGGCTGCCGCCGGTGCCCAAAAGGACGGGGCCGTCCAGGCTGTAGGCCACCGATAGCCCCCAGCGGGAGCCGTCGCCCACGAACTCCCGGATCTGCTCCCCCATATGGCCGATGCAAAGCACCACCCGCTCCACCCCGCCGGCCTTAAGCAGCCGCAGCTGGTGGTCCAAAAAGGGCCGCCCGGCCACTGGCACCAGTGGTTTGGGGATGTCCTTGGTAAGCGCGCCCAGGCGGGTGCCCAGGCCACCGGCGATAATGGCGACCTGCACCGACTACCCTTCGTCCAGCATGGCCCGCACCGAGGCGGTGATGGCCTGGGCCGAGTTCATTTTGGAGGCCCAGCCCAGGTCGTGAATCTTGTCCAGCACCAGGCGCACCTGGGGCACGTCGCCCTTCCAGCCCCGGTCGCCGCCGGTGTAGGCCAGCTCCACGTCGCTGAGGCCCATCTCGGCGATGACGATCCTGGCGATGGAGGTGACGTCAAGCACGTCGTCGGTGGCCACGTTGAAGATGTTCACCGTGTCGCTGGTTTTCTCCATGACGAACAGCATGGCCGCGATCACGTCGTTGACGTGCACATAGCTTTTGGCCTGGGTTCCATCGCCAAGAATTTCGAGTCTATGCGTGTCTTTCTTAAGTTTTCGTATGAAGTCGTAACCCACCCCGTGGGTCTGGTGGTCGCCCACCACGTTGCCCATGCGCAGCACGTAGCCGGTCATGCCGTATTGGAAGCAAAAGGCGCTGATGAGCCCTTCGCAGGCCAGCTTGCTGGCCCCGTAGAAGCTGATGGGGGTCAGGGGGCCGAAGTCCTCGGGAGTGGGGAAGGTGCCCACGTCGCCGTAGATGCCGCTGCCCGAGGTGTAGAGGATCTCCTTGGCCTCGGTCAAGCGCATGGCCTCCAGCACGTTGTAGGTGAGCAGAGTGCCCTCGCGGATGTCCAGGTCGGTCTCCAGCATACCCCGGGCGATGTCCGGGTTGGAGGCGTAGTGGATTACCAATTCGTGCCCGGCCATGGATTTGGTGACCAGCTTCAGGTCTGACAGCTCGCCTTGCACAAAATTGAAATTGGGGTGATTCAGGTGGTCTTTCAGGAAGTCCAGGGAGCCGGAGGAGAGGTTGTCGTACACGGTGAGGGGGCCGCGCTCGATGATGGCGCCCACCATGTGGCTGCCGATGAAGCCGGCCCCGCCGGTGATGAAGGTGCGCATGAGATTACTCCGCAAGGGGGGGAGGCGACCCGGAGCCCGCGCCGATCTGGCTGCGCAGGCTGCCCAGGGTGGCGCCGTAGGCGTGCATGTAAACCAGGCCCAGAGGCACGGTCAAGTACATCATAGCGTTGATGAAAACACTGTAGATCAGGGCGGTGGAGCTGTCCACGCCGAAGTAGCCCAGGCCCAGCACGCAGAAGTATTGCAGGGGGCCGATGTTGCCCACCGTGGAGGGGATGGTCATGCCCACGAAGATGAAGCAGAGCACGAACAGCACCTGCAAATAACTGATTTGCATGTCAAATGCATAGGCCAGCAGCCAGTAGGAGGCTCCCTCGATGAGGTACACCACCCAGCCCAGGACGATGACCGCCAGCAGGCGGGCCGGGCTCTTGACCACGGCCAGGCCTTCCACGAAGGTGGTGAGCCAGCCCTGGGCCCTTTCCCGCAGGCCGGGCCAGGGTAGCAGGGAAGCCAGCTTTAGCAGCCAACCGGGCCGTTGCTGCAACAAGAACAGCCCAGCCATGAGGCCCAGGCACATTGCCAGGCCCACCAGGGCCAGTTGGTACAATTCTCCCCGGCCCGTGGCCCCCACCACCGCGCACAGCAGGATCAGCAGCGACAAGACCTCCAGCACCCGTTCCAAAACGATGGTGGAGAGCACCGACGTGGCCGGCACCTTTTCCCGCCGGCCGCAGATAAAGGCCCGCACCAGCTCGCCCAAACGGGCGGGCAACAGGGAGTTGGCGGCGCAGCCCACCAGGATGTAGCCCAGGCAGCCGCCCAGGCTCACCGGCTTTATGCGCCCCAGGATGATGCGCCACTTCTGGGCTCGGGGCACGAAGCCGGCCAGATACACCGCCACCACCGGCAAAAGCAGGGGCCAGTAGACCTGGGTAAGGGCCTGCCACAGCTTGGCCGGCTCCACCTTGCGCAACACCAAGTAGAGGAACAGGGCGGTAATGGCTAGGAGTATCAGTCGTTTGAGAAGACTTTTCATGGCGTTCCCGGCCGGGAGGGCCGTGGCGCGGGTTGCTGTCTGGGGGGCTTTGGCCCCGGGCAAATGTCAGGTCAACCTATCAGAGGGCCGGGTTTTTGGCAACCAGGGCGGCTGGCGCGAGCCGGGCGGATGTGCTAAATGTAGCCACGCGAAAGGACGCATAAATGAGCCCAAGCGACCCCCAGATCACCGTGGCCATGATCTCCATGAACGAGGAAGCGGCGGTGGGCAAGGTCATCGCCGACATCCAGGCGGCCGCGCCCGAGGCCCACATCCTGTTGGTGGACTCCTCCAAGGACCGCACTCCGGAGATCGCCGCCGCCGCCGGAGCCGAGGTGATACGCCAGTTTCCCCCCAAGGGCTACGGGCCGGCCATGATGCGGGCCCTCACCTCGGCCCGAGGCCAGGTGGTGGTCACCCTGGACTGCGACGACACCTATCCCACCAGCCGCATTATGGAAATCGCCGAATACGTGCTCTCCGGCCAGGCCGACGTTGTGGACGCCTCGCGCCTGGAAACCAAGCCCGCCTCCATGCCCTGGATCAACTACCTGGCCAACTGGGGCTTCGCCTGGCTGGCCAGCGCGCTTTTTCTGCGCCGCATCACCGACCTGCACTCGGGCATGCGGGCCTACCGCACCAGCCTGTTCGATGAAATGGAGTTTCAGGCCAACGGCTCGGCCCTGCCGGTGGAGCTGTTGCTCAAGCCCATGGCCCACGGCAAAAAGCTCAAGGTGGTGTTCATTCCCTACGACGAGCGCACCGGTGAAAGCACCCTGGACCCCCTGAAAAGCGCCTGGTGGACCCTGAAGCGCATTCTCAAGGTTCGCTTCGGCTCCTAGTCACCCGCGCCCCGGCCGAGCGCCAAGGGCAGCAGCCCGGCCCAGTACAGGGGCCGGGCCCCGGGTCCCGGCGCTGCCTTGAACAGCACCCAACCATCCAAGGGCTGCGCGGCCTCCTGGGCGTACCCGGCCAGTTGCAAGGCCTGGGCGGCGGCCGGGGCCAACTGGGCCTCCACGGCCAGGTTCAGGGGGCGTTGGGTGGGCATCAACTCCAGGGCATAGAGGTATGGCGGCAGCCAGGCGGGTTGGTGCCGGGGGGCCGGGCCGATGCGCATCTCCGGCGGCAGCCAAGCCCGCAGGGCTGGAGGAGCCCAGATGCGCTCATCTTGCCGCCAGTTCCCGGCCAGGCGTTGGGCCGCCCCGGCCGGCGGCGAGGGCTTGCCACCCTCCACGGCCCGCCCCACGATCAATTCGTTGACCGCCCAAACATCCTTGGCCTGCCCGCTCTGCTCCAGGCGCAGATAGCGCAAGGTGGTGGGGGCGAAGCGTATCTCCTGCCAGGGGGCCCGCCGGTTTATGGACAGACGGCCTCCGCTCCAGTGGAAGGGCAAATAGGGCTGGGCCTTGGCCAACGCTTGCCAGCTTTGGCCGTCGCCGCTGCCCAGCACCCGCAGTTCCCTGGGCAAGAGCTGGGCCTTGCCCGGGAAGATGAGCACCTGGCACACTCTCTCCACCTCGCCGCCCAAATCCAGGGTGGGTCCGGCGCCCGGTTGCTGGGGCCAGGTGAGGCGGGTGGTTGCGTCGCGGTCCCACAGGGCCGCGCCATCGCCGCCTTTCAGGCTCCAGGCCCGGGGCGGCACTGCGGTCACCCCCTGGGGCGGCGGGGCGATATCATAAAAAATGTGCCAGCGGGGCGGGGCGGTCTTTTCCTTGTAAGAGGCCCGCACCGTGGCCAGGCTCTGGCGGGTCACCTTGGCGTTGGACTCTCCCAGCATCACCACCGCGTAGCGGGGGGCGCGCAGCAGGGCCTCTTTGTAGGGCGGATGGCGCTCGTGGTCAAAGGGCAGCATCACCACTTTCTCATCGGCCAGGAAGGTGCCCTTCATGCCCAGCCAATAATCGACCACATAGGCGTAGCGTATGCCCAGCCCTTGCAAGGTCTTGGTCAGAGACTCTTGCTCAGGACCCATTTCCCGGGAGTCGGCCCGCTGTTCGGCGTGGTTCAACGGCGAGAAGGCCACGGTGCCCCACAGGCTGCCCGCCGCCACCAGGGCCAGGAACAGCCACCCCAGCATGGCCAACGCCCCGCCCCGGCGGCGCAGGGAGTCCCAGGCCAGGGCGGCCACCAGGGGCCAGATGATGTACAGGGCCAGCAAGTAGCGGAAGGAGCCCGAGTCGGCTCCGCCCACGGCGCAGAAAACGTAGGCCACGCTGCCCATGGTGAGCAACAGCACCTCGCCGCCGCTGGCTCCATGGTCGCGCCGGGCCAGGCGTCTGAGCAGATCCCCTCCCCAGCGCCACAGGGCCCAGGCCAGACTGAGGCCGGCGGCCAGGGCCAGGGCCGGGCCCAGGCCGGCAAGCACCCAACTCTTTTTGAACCAGGTGGCGCCCACCGCGGCGGGCAGTCCGTGGCGCAGCAAAAAGTTCAGGTTGTTGACAAAGCCAGAATGGGGCCGGGGTATCTCCATGTAGTGCAGGGTGCCCCCGGCGGTGAGCCAGTTGTGGTAGATCAGCGGCGCGGCCCCCGCCAGGGCGGCCAGGGCCATTAGCCAGAAGCGCAAGGTGAGCACCAGGCGCGGCGCGCTGTAGAGCAACAGCAGCAGGGTGGGTGGCAGGAAGTAGACGAACAGGGGATTGGTCCACACCCCCACCCCGGCGGTGAGCCCCCAGGCAACCAGGGCCGAGGTCTGGCCGGGGCTGGTGGGCCCGGCCTTTAGCAGGCGCACCGTCAGCCACAACAGCAGCGCGCCCAGGGGAAGCATCTCCACGTGCAGGCCCCGGGCCACCACCGAGTAGGCCACCAGCATGTAGGGGCCCAGGGCGGCCAGGAAGGCGGCGCACAGGCCGGCCCGCCGGCCTATCACCTCCTTGCCCAGGAGGTAGAGCAGGGGCAGATAGGTCAGGGAGATGAGCGCGGCGGTGGCGTTCAGGGCCCTGGTCCCGGAGCCGGCCAGGGCGAAGACTCCGGCGGCGGCCAGGGACTCCAGGCTGCCGCCGTAGTGGTTGCCCCAATACAGGGGGTAGAACTCACCGGCCAGGGCGTGGCGGGCCATGAGCCCCACCACCGCGATGTCGCTGTCAAGGTAGGGCCACAGCAAATACATCCCGCGCACCAGGGCCCCCAGCAGGATGATGCCCAGCAGCAGCAGGGCCGTGCGGCCCAGGCCCGGGTCTCCGGCCTCCCGTCCCGCGCCTTGCCGGATGCTCACGGCTTTTTCCCGCCGCCGCGCAGGGAGGAAAGGCTCATGCCCCGGCGCAGCATCTCCACCAGCCCGGCGGCGGTGACCGGGAAATACAGAGCCGCCCAGTAGACCAGGCTGAAGGCCGCGGCCCGTTCCTGGTCGGCCCCGGCCAGCATCAGGGTCCACATCACCGCCACCTGGGTGGTGCCGATGTAACCGGGCCCGGCGGGCACCGCCGCGGCCAGGGAGCCTCCCACTAGGGCCATGGCCGCCATCAACAGGCTGTGGGGCAGGCCCACGGCCGGCAAGAACACATAGGCGGTTAGCAACACGAGCAGCCACATGGCCAGGGACTGGGCGATCAACAGGGGCAGATGGCGCCCCTGGCCCAACAGCCCCAGTCCCTGGGTGAAGTTGGCCAGGATCGAGGCCGCCTTTTCCCCCAGGCGGGGGCTTAGGCGGCCGGCCAGCCGGGCCAGCCAGCCGCTGGTGGCCGAGGGCCAGCGCCACAGGGCGGCCATGAGGCCCAACACCCCCAGGTAGCCGGCTAGCAAAAACAGCCCGATGCCCCTCAGGTAGGCCACGTTGAAGGCTCCGGCCTGGGCGGTGGGGTCGGTGAAAAATAGCGCCAGGAAGAAAAAGGCCAAGATGGCCATGCCGTCCAACACCCGTTCGATTACCAGGGTGGCCAGGACCCCGGAAACCGGCACCGCGCACAGGCGGTTCACCGAGTAGGCCCGCACGATTTCTCCCAGGCGGGCGGGAAGGACGTTGTTGGCCATGAAGCCGATGAGGTTGGCCGAATAAAGCTCGCCCACCGGGCAACGCTTCAGGGGCCGCAGCAAAAGCTGCCAGCGCTGGGAGCGCAGCCAAAAAACCCAGGCCAGCAGGATGGCCACGGCCAGGGGATACCAGGGGCTGAAGCTGGTCATGAGACGGGCCAGGCGGGTCAGGTCCACCTGGCCCAATAGCCAGACCAGGCAGGCCGCGCTGATGGCCAAGCCCAGCGGGAGCTGCCACCTCATACGGTGCGCTCCGTGCCAGGCAGGTATGGGCAAAGGCCGCTTAGGTTGGGCAAGGGCTCTCCGGCAAGGGGCAGGGCGCTAGCTCCAATTGGCGGTCCGGGCCCCGCGCCGGAACGCCTTAGGCCAGTGTAAAGACCGCGCCCCGGCTTTACAAGGCCTCAGGACCGGCTGGGCTGGCAGCCGCCCGCCCCCTGCAGGCGCTGCTTGGGCTGGCGGTTCTTGCGGGCGGCCTCCAGCAGCAGGCGATAGGGCCGCTCCCAATCCGGGGCGTCGCAGGCGGCCTGGCGCAGGTGGGCCACCACTTTGGTCCAGTCCACCTGGGATGCCCAGAAACGGGCAAAGGCCGCGTGGCCCCCGGGGAAGGGAGCGGTGGGCCGGGTTTCCCAGGCGGCCAGGGCCTGGCGGCCCAGCTTGAGCTGGTCCTCGGCTTCCTGGGGCCACTGGGGCGGGCCCTCGGCGGGTTGGTAGAGGAACAGCTCGGCCACCTCCAGGGGGGGCCAGGAGGGGTTGCCCGGCTCCACCTTCAAGCCCAGCCAGCGCACCTTTTGGGCCGGGAAGGTGAACTCCAGGGTTGGCACCGCCTCCAGCTTAACCCGGCGCTCCCGCCAGGTGAGGCCGGCCATGCAGCCGGCGCCCCCGGCCAGGGGCTGCCAGGTTATACCGTCCAGCGAGCCCTGGATGGTGAGGTTGTAGAGCATGCCCGGCTTTCCCTTCCAGGTCGGTCCGGGCAAAAGGCTGACGCGGGCCACCGGCTGGGCCGCGCCCAGGTCCAGCCAGAGATGGGAGGTTCGGCCGGGCTTGAGGCTCCAGGTGGTGTCCAGGTTACGGTCCAGCACCGCGGCGGCTTGCCCCTGGGATGCCCGGGTTTTCCAGCCTTGGGATGCCAGGGGGGCCAGCACCGGCGCCGGGGGGAAATCGTGCCACACCACGTATTGCTCCACCTTCAGGGGCTCTTTCCAGACCCCCAGGCCGCGCAGCGCCGTGTCCATCACCGCCGGTGGGGGCACGGCCAGGCCCGTGTGGGTGACCAGGGCCGGCTGGGCCGAGGCGTCCACCTGGCGAAGGTGGCTGAGGTTACGCGCCCCGAAGAAGTCCGCCGCCATCACCCGGCCCTGACTCTCAAAGGTGATGGGCAGGGCCACCCGGCCGTGGGCGTAGCCGAAATCCACCCCCTTGGCCTCCAGCACCTCCAGCACCGCTTCCACCGGCCGGTGGGGAGTCTGAGAGAAGCGTTCCAGGTACAGATGGTGGGTGTAGAAATTGAAGGCCAGGAGCCCGGCGGCCATCCCCAAACCCAACAGGGGCCGCCAACGGACCACCTTGCCCAACCACAGGGCGGCCAGGACGGTGATGGGCACCATCAGCGGGGTGGCGTAGCGCAGGATGGCCTTGTGGCCATGCCCGCTGGATGCGTGCAGAAACAAAAGCACCCACAGGGCCAGGGCCACCAGGTCGGCCGGGCTCTGCCAGGGATTTTCCCGCCGCCAGGCCCGCCGGACCCAACCCACCGCCGCGGCCAGGGCCAGGCCCAGGGCGGGCAGATAGACCAGGGCCAGCACCACCGGGGCCAGCGGCAGGGGCATCTGACCGGCCACGCTGCGGGCGTCCCACCAGGCCCCGGTGAGCATCGGAGTCCACACATTGCCCACCAGCATCGAGGCGTTGGACCAGGCGCGGTCGAGTTGGGAGCCGCCCACCTGGACCAGGGTCAGCCAGTGGTGCTCGGCGTTCCAGACGAGCAAGGGAGCCGCGCCCAGGAGCAGGCCCGCTCCGGCCAGCCAGGGCCCCCGGCCCAGCAGCCAGGTGGGCCGGGCCAGGCACAGCCCCAGCAGAGACGCGGCCACCAGGGGCAGGATCAGCAGGCTGGACCACAGCCCCAGGCCGCCCACCACCCCCAGCCCCAGGGCCCAAAGACCGGCGCGGAGGGGCGGATGGAAGGCCAAACGGCAGGCCCCGGCCAAAAGAAGCGCCCCGGCCACCACCGCCTCCAGGTGCCCGCCGGTGACATAGATCCCCTGGAAGCTGAGAAACAGCGGCGGCAGGGACCACAGGGACGCGGCCAACACTCCGGTGCGCCAACTGTCCGCCGACCGGCCCAGGGCGTACAGGGCCAGCACCCCGGCGGAGCCGTATATGAGAAGTGCCAGGCGCAGCATCAAAGTGGAAGGGCCGAACAGCTTGAACAGCAAGGCGGCCAGGTAGGCCTCCAGGGTGCCCATGTAGGGCTGGCCCCAGAAAAGCAGCTGGTGCTCGCCCTTGAGAATATCCAGGGCCATGAGCCCGGTCACCGCTTCGTCGTAGTCCACCTGGCTGAACGAGGGGCAGGAGATGAGCCACAGGCGCACTCCCCAATACAGGGCCACGCAACCGGCCAGGCACAGGGCGGTAAGCCAGCGCGAAGGGCGGGGGGGGGCCGAGCCGGATTTCATCAGGCGGGCGGAGCTTGCGAGGGGTCGAAGGTCTTGGAAAAACGCAAACGCCATACGTTGAGGAAGGCCTCCAGGGCGATGGAGCCGGTCAGCTTGGACTGGCCCACCCGCCGGTCCTCGAAGATGATGGGAAACTCTTCATGGCGATAGCCCAAAAGGTGGGCTCGGTAGGCCATCTCCGACAGGGCGGCGAAGCCCCCGGCCCCCAGGGTGGCCAAATCCAGGCGCTCCAGGGCCCGGCGGGGCCAGCACTTGTAGGCCCCGGTGAGGTCGCCCACCGGCAGGCCCAGCATGGTGCTCACGTAGACGTTGGCTCCCTTACTGAGGAAGCGCCGCCCCAGACCCCAATTTTTCACTCCACCGCCGGACACGTAGCGCGAACCAATGCCCACCGCGCCCCCCCTGGCCGCCTGGACTAGGTTGGGCAGGCGCTCGGGGGGATGGGAGAAGTCGGCGTCCATCTGGGCTAACAGCGGCACGTCGTAATTGGCCAGGGCCCAGGTGAAGCCTTCGCGGTAGGCGGTGCCCAGACCCTGCTTGCCGGGCCGGTGGATTACCTTGAAGCGCGGGTTTTCACCGGCCAACTCGTCGGCGATTTTTCCGGTGCCGTCCGGGGAGTTGTCGTCCACGATCAAGATGCCCAGGTCCAGGCCCAGGCCGAACAGGGCCTCGCTGAGGGGCCGCAGGTTGTCGGCCTCGTTATATGTGGGTATGACGACCAGGACTTCCATGGGGAAACTTTCGTTAGATGGCTTGGCTGGCGGTCAAGTCTATAGAAAAATGCCGGGTTGGCAAAAGCTTTTTGTCCTCTAACAGACATGCCCCTATCTGTGCGGCGGGCTTGACGCCGGCACGGCCCTAAAAATATAGTGCAAGCAACTGTCGCCCAAGCAAGGAGCAATTTGCCAACCAGCTTTTGGCATAGGGCCTTCTGGCCCGGGGCGGGCCTGCTGTTGGTCTTAAACCTGGCCACCCGCCTGCCCTGGCTGCTCAAGGCCGACAAGTTCCTGGATGCGGACCACGCCTTGTGGGGGCTCATGGCCCGCCACATCTCCCAAGGTCTGCACTTCCCCTATTACATGTATGGCCAAGGCTACATGGGCGCGGGCGAGGCCTATTACCTGGCGCCGTTTTTCGCCTGGTTCGGCGCCTCGCCCACGGTGATGGCCTGGGCCATGACCGGCCTGGTGATGCTGGTGCTCTTGCTCAACGCCGTCTTGATCCGCCGTCTGGCCGGGCCCGGGCCGGCCCTGGCCACCTTGTTGCTGGCCGCCCTGGCCCCGCCTTTTTTCTTCCGCCTGGGCCTGTTGTGCTACGGCGGCTACACCGCGGTTCTGTTGTGGGGGGTGCTGCTGTGGCTGGTATGGACCCGCGCCTATCTGGCCGGGCCGCACCCGGACCTGGGCCGGGGAGGTTGGCGGCTGGGCCTGCTGGCCCTGTTGGCCGGCCTGGGCTGGTGGACCTGGACCCTGTTCTGGTTCATGGTGATCCCCTGCCTGGTGCACCACGCGGCTTTTTTGGCCGGCCGCGCCCGCCAGGACCTGGGCCTTTCCCGCCATGGAGGGCGGTACCCCTGGTGGGACCCGGCAACCAAAACGCTGGCCGTCCTGGGTTTGGCGTACCTGGCCTACGCTCTGGCGGTGCTGGCGGCGGGCCGGAATTTCTCCTGGCAGGTCCTGCCCGGTCTGGCCATCTCCAGCGATCCCAAGCTGGCCCTGCACCAAGACCTGCCCCTGGCCTTGTGCGCGCTGGTTTTAGCCGGGGCGCTGTACCTCTGGCCCCGCGTGGAGCGCTGGACCCTGGGCCGCCTGGGGGACGAGGGACGGGCCCATCTGCTGGGTTTGGTCGCCCTGGGAGTGGGGCTTTTGGCCAAGCAGGTCGGGGATGTCCTGTTTCAGCAAAGCGACATTGCCGCCTGGGGCCGCTACGTGCCCCCCATGCTGCCGGCCACCCCGGAGCGCATCTGGGACAACTTGGTCCTGCTCACCGCAAGCTTCGTGCCCGAGGCCTGGAGCCTGCACGCCCCCCTGGACTGGATCTGGCTGGCCTGGCTTTTGTTTGCGGCGGGGGTGGCGGCCGGCTTGGCGGCGCTAATTCTCCTGGCCCGGCGGGCTCGGGAACACGGCCTGGCCCGGGCCCTGGCCGGGGATTGGATGGCCTATGCCTGCGCCCTGTCCTACTTGTCACTGCTGGCGGCCCTGATCTTCAGCACCGCCACGGTGGACCGCTTTTCGGTGCGCTATCTGTGGGTGAGCATCGTGTGGTGGCCTTTCCTTTTGGCCTGGGGAGTGGCCGTCCTGGGCCGGCGGGTCCGCTGGAAGGGCGTCTTGGCCGGTGCCGCCCTGCTGGGGGTGTTGGGGGCGGGGGCCTTGGCCGTGGCCCTGCACCCCGCGGCCTGGGCCACCACCACCTGGCGGGAGCACTACGGACCCCTGCTGCGCTACATGCAACAGCACCAGGTGCATCACGGCTGGGCCGACTACTGGGAGGCCCACAAGTTGAACTTCTTGAGCCAGGAGAGGCTGGTTTTCGCCGTTAGCAAGCACTTCCCGGTCAAACTGCAACGCTACCAACCCTATTGCGGGCGGGTTCTGCGGGCTCCCCGCCAGATCTACCTGTTCCGGCCAAAGGTGGACGACGACGCCCTGCGCGAGGTGCGCCAAGAACTGCAACGCAAGGGAATCCCCTTTGAGGAGGAGGACCTGGGGCGCTGGCGGGTCATTTTGACGGGTGCGGTTTCCTCCGGCGGCGGGTCCAAAGCCAAGCCGCGGCCAGGCCCAGGATAAGCAATGTCGGCGCGGGCAGGGCGGCCTTGACCCAGGGTTCGCCGTATACCAGCTTTACCGAGTGCCGGCCTTGGGGCACGGCCACCGCGGCCATGAAGCCGTAGGCCCACTCAATGGGCGCGTCTTGGCCGTCCAGGAAGGCCCGCCAGCCGTGATGGGCGCTTTGGCTGACCACCAGCCAGCCGGGGTGTTGGGCCTCCACCTCCATTTCCATGGCCTGGTCTTGCCAGGCAAGCACCCGGACCCGGCCTCCGGCGTCGGCGGCCAGGCCTTGGGGCGGCCTCCAGTCCCGGGGGGGCCGGCGGAACACCACCGAGCGTGAGGGGTCCATCGAGGCCAGCACTTGCTCGTATTCCCATCCCGGCTTCACCACCGCCGCCCGGGAGACGAAAAAGGCCCGGCCCAGGTAGTTACGGTTTAAAAGGAAGCCGTCCGGGCCAGGCTCCAGCCAGGGGCGGTCCACCAAGGGCCGTGCGTCCAGGGCCAGGTCCGTTATGCCCACCAGGGCCGTGGGGTGGGCCGAGGCCAGGATCACCGCGTCGGCCTGGGTCCCCGGTGGCGCGGCCAGGCTCAATAGCTTGCCGTTAACCTCCCGCCCCTGGCGCAGGGGCCACTGGGCGTTGACTTGGCCCTGGCGCACCAGGGCCACCCTGGCCACCACCTCGCCGGGCTGGGCCTGGCCGGGCAACAGGGCCTCGGCCCGCAGGGTGAGCTTTTGCACCGAAATGGAGCCCTCCAGGCGCACCGCCGACTGGCTATGGCCGCACAGGGCCCAGTCGCCGCGCTGGGCCTCCACCACCGGGCTTTGAGCGTCCACCAGCTTCACCGCCCATAGCTGCAAATAGCGGGGGTTGGCTTCCGGGTTCCACCACGTCTGCCAAAAGCCCAGGGGCAGGCGGCGGTCCATGTAGCCCCCCGGCGGGTTGATGTAGTTGAGCTGCTTGAGATAGGCGGGGTACTGGTAGCCCACCACGTTTTTTTCGCGGTAGACCAGCACCCGCCCCTGGCCCGGCCCCCCGGCCAGGCGCACCAGGTTGGCGGCCCGGGCCTCCAGGGCCGGGTCGGGCCGGGTGGGGTCGCTGCGCTCCACCGGGTCGCCCCCCACGAAGGTGGGCGCGAAGTAAAAGCCCAGGTCCAGGGCCACCATGGCCACCAGCACCAAGGCCACCAGACGGGTGTTGGCCTGCTGGGCGCGGCGCAAAACGGCCCACCAAAGCACCCCCACGCAGAACAAAAGCCAGGTCAGGATGCCTATGGGCGGCAGGGTATGGCGAAAGCCTATCTCTTTGAAGCCAAGGCCCTCGGCGCTCATCATCAACAGGACCAGGGCGGTGAGGATGCCGGCCAATACCGCCAGGATGCGGCGCAGGGCGCCGAGTTCGGGAGCCTGGGCCCGGTAGAGCAGCCAGTGCAGGCCATAGCCGGCCAGGACCAACATGGCCAAGTGCAGCAGGAACATCCAGCGCACCGTCTGCCGGAAAAGGTAGTAACCCGGCATCAGGTCCATGAGAACCTTGTGCAGGCCCAGGTTGACGCCCATCATCAGAATCAGGCCCGCCAGGCCCAGCAGCTTGTAAAAGCCGGTTTCGTCGCGCCGCACCCAGGCCACGGCAATCAGGGCCAGGGCCAGGGGCAATATACCTACGTAGCCGCTGTTTTCGGCGTGGCCTTTCATGAGCACGGGGGCCAGGAATTGGGCCGGCATCCACCAGTGGCCCGAACCCTGGGCGATGAAATCCCGCCGATGGCTTCCAACCAGGGCCTCGGCGTCGTGCACTCCCAGGGGATCGCCAAGGCCGGCCCCGGCCAGGTGGACCACGTTGGGCAGGGCCCATATCACCGAGGCCAGGCCCATTACCAAATAGGGGGCCAGGCCCCAGCGCCAGGCGGCCCGCCAGCCTCCTTGCTGGAATTCGCTGACCGCCGCATACAGGGCATAAAGGGTGGCAGCCGTGCCTACGTAATAAAAAATCTGGGGGATGCCGCCCATGAAGCTCCATCCCAGAAACACCCCGGCCCAGGCGGCGTTGAGCAGGCTGTGGCGAAGGCGGGCCCGGTGCAAAAACAACAGCACCAGGGGGGCCCAACAGAAGGTCTGGATCATCATGGAGTGTTCGCTGTGGGCCACCACCACTCCCATGCAGCCCATGACGCAGCCCATGACCGTGGCCGCCGCCCGGCCCAGGCCCAACTGCATGCCCAGCAAAAAGGCCCCCAGCCCGGCCAGTGAGCAATAGGCGGTGAGCACCTTTTGCAGGTGGTCGCTGCGCAGCAGGCCTTCTTCCAGAAAAAAGACGTTGATGAGCGACAGCGGGTTGAACAGGTCAAAGAGGTAGTCCATGAAAGGCAGGCCGGTGGCCATGATGGGGTCCCACAAGACCAGCTTGCCATGAGCCAGGGCCCGGTAAAAATAGGCCCGTTGTGCGGTCAACTCCAGGAAATCACGGCCCAAAAACAACCTGTAGTCCGATTCCGGCCACAGGTACAGCCAGCGCTGCAGCCAGGGCAGGAGCACCACCAGGGACGCACCGGCCAGGGTCCAGATCAGCGCTTGATTAAGGCGGGAGGGCCGATGGTGATCGGGGGCGTAGGGCGTGGTCAATTCCTTACTCCTCGGATCTTTCGGACGTTGTTCCCAGGATGAAACTTTCACTGGTGGAAAGTCAAGCAGCCCAACACCTTGATAGTCCGGTTGAAAGGCGGACAAAGCGCCCTTGTGGACCAGGTGGGCCTGGGTTAAGATTGGCCAGGGCCGTGGGACTCCGGCGCGGGGAGGGTTTTTGGGAGCCCTGTCCCGGCGCCGGGCCTAAGCGGTGGTTAGGGTGATGACGCCGCCTTGGTGGGCGGCGAAAGGGTAGTGGGCCATGCTCATTTCCGGGGCGCTGAAAACTTGGGTGACGCGCCTGCCCTGGTTCGGCCTGGGCTTGGCCGCGGTCTTGGCCCTGGGCCTGGCCCTGCGCCTGTGGGGCCTGGACTGGCCTCAGGGCATGCACCCGGACGAGTGGGCCGCCGACATCATCGCCTCCTTCGCCCAGGGCCACCTGTACTATCCCCACCCGGTGATCTGGCACCAAAGCTTTTACCTGGTGGCCGGTTTCAGCCACATCCCGGCCCAGATGCTTCTGGGCAAGCTGTGCCTGCTCTTGGGCCCGGCCTATGCCCAGGTGCCGGTGATCTCCTATCTTTTCTGGGGGCGTCTGTGGGTGGCCCTTTTGGGCGCGGCCAACATCTGGGCCCTGTACGCCCTGGTGCGGGCCTTGGGCCTGAGCCGAGGCGCGGGGCTGGCGGCGGCCCTGCTTTTGGCGGTCAACCCCTTGCTGGTGGTGCACTGCCACTACCTCACCGTGGACGCCCCCTTGGCCCTGGCGGTGACCCTGGCCCTGTGGGCCGGGGTTCGCTTGGCCCAGGACCCCCGCTGGTGGCGCTACCTTCTGGCCGGCCTGGCTTTTGGCCTTACCCTGACCACCAAGGCCAACGGCGGGGTGGTGCTCTTCGCCTTTGTCACCGCCCACCTGGTCACGGTGTACGAGCGCAAGCCGCCCTGGTGGCGTTGGCTGGCCGCCCAGCCAGGGGTCTTCGCCCTGGGCGGAGCGCTGGGCATGATTCTGGGCTACCCCGGCTTTCTCTTGGCCCGGGACAACCCGCTGTTCAAATACGCCGAGCAGGTGCATGCCTTCACCCGGCCCCATTTCCCGGAGCACATATCGTTTTTAAACAGCCCCTTGGGCGACCGCCTTACCTGGTCCATGCACACCATCACCGACGGCATCGGCTGGGAATTGGTGGCGCTGTTCGTCCTGGGCCTTGGCTTGGCCCTGTGGCGGCGCTACCGCGTGGCCTGGGTGGTGGCCGCCTACCCCTTGTTCTACTATTTCCCTTATCTGTTTTTGTCCCACCGCCTGGCCGAGCGGGACCTCACCAGCATCGTGCCGCCCTTGATTTGCCTGGGCATGCTGCCCCTGGCCTGGGCCGTGGGCCGCATGCCCCGCTGGGGCAAGCCCGCCCTGTGGTCCGTGGCCGCCCTGGCCTTGATGGTCACCCCCCTGAGCCGCTCCATCGCCGGGGCCTACCTGTTTTGGCAGGAGGAGACCCGCTTCTCGGCCCAGCGCTGGGCCGTGGCCAACCTGCCGCCCACGGGCCGCTTGTTCCAGGGGGGTTACGGCATTCCCCAGGTGCCCATGGCCACCGAGTTCTACCGCTCCCAGGACCCGGCCAACTACCAGGGGCCTGACAACTTCGTGCTCACCTCTTCTTCGGATGCGGACCGCCATTTTTTCCAGTGGGGTCACGTCCCCCGCAACGCCATGGGCCGCCTGCTGGACGGCTTTGACCAAAACTGCCAGATCATCAAGGAGTTCGACCTGGGCTACAACCGCCCGGGAGACAAGCTGCCGGGGCGATTCAAGTTCCCGGTGTTCGTGGACCCCTATTTGAAGTTCTACGCCGCCCGGCCCAGCCTGGACCAAACCCAGAGCCTGGGCCTGGAGCGGCCCCCCGCCTTCGCCCCGGCGCCCTACGCCGTGGTCTACACCAACCACCGGGCCTACAGCGCCGCCGGCGGCGACGCCTTGGTCAGCGGCCCGGCCCGCGCGGTGCGGGTGTTGCGCCCGCCCCGGGAACTCTTGGCCGTGGAGGTGGAGTTGGTGAATCTGGGACGCCGGGCGGTGGAGGTTAAGCTGGTGCAGGGCCTGGGCCGCCAAAGGTTGCGCCTGGAGCCCGGCCAGCGGCGTCGCTTCATCCACCAGCCGCAAAATTGGCCCACCCCGGTGGAGCGGGTCTATCCCTTCACCCTGTGGCTGGAAGGCCCCGGCCTGGTGTTTTTGCGCCTGCACAGCGATCCCCTGCTGGTTGGCCTCCGCTGCCTGGAAACCGGGCGATGGGAGCTGGCCGGCCGCCTGCTGGGGCAAGCCCACGCCATGCGCCCCCAGGCCCTGCTGCCCCGGGCCCTGGGCGCGGCGGCCCTGTTGGGGCAGGGCCGGGTGCAGCCGGCCGCGCCCCTGTTGGCCGGCCAGGCCCAGGCCCTGGAGCGTCTGGCCGCCCTGGTCCTGGGCTCCGCGCCCCCGGATGGCGGCCTCAAGGAGTTTGCCGCCTGGGCCGGGCTCTACCCCGATCTGCTGGCCAACTCCCTGACCCGGCGCTATTTCCCCCTGGCATATGACCAAGGGACGGGCCGGGAGATCAAACAGGAGCATCCCTCCTTTGATTTTCAGGCCTGGCTGGCCAACAAAAATCAGGGCCCCCGTGAGGAGTTGCGCCTCAATGAGCTTTTACCCTCCTGGCCTCTGCGGGCCCGCCTTCACTTGAGCTGGCGCGGCCTGCCCCGAGATGGCTCCGGCCCCTTGGCCGTGGTCCAGGCCGTGGCCCAAGGCCCCCAGGGCAAGGCCGAGACGGTGCGCCGGGAGTTGAACCAGGCCGATCTGTGGGTGGGGTCGGGCCGCCGCGTTCTGGAGCTGGAGCTTCCCGCCGCCCAACCAGCCCAACGCTGGAGCTTTGAGGCGCGCTCCCTGGCCGGGGGTGCGGTGCATCTGGAGGGGGTGGAGGTGATGGTGGAGCCCCGGCCCCAACTTATGGCCATGGCCCGCTGGGCCTTTTGGGCCCAGGGCGAGCTTATGCGCCGCCAGGGGCGGCCCTCACCGGCGGCGGCTCTTTTGTCCTGGGCGGAGCGCCTGGACCCGGAGTTCACCCCCGGTCTGATAAGCCAGGTGGAGGCCCTGGAGGCCAGCGGCCAGCCCGAGGCGGCCCGTGAGCGGCTGGTCAAGGCCCTGCCCGGGCTGCCCAAACAGGGCGAGCTGGCCGCATGGGCCCGGACCAAGCTGAAAAACCTGGGCAATCAAGGCGGCTCCGCATCCGCTTCGCCCCGTGAGGCCAAGCCCTGAACCTCCCCGGGGCGCATTGCCAACGCCCCGCCAACTCTATATAATCCCGAGTCATGCAACGCGAGATCAACAGCTTGGGCCAGGGCCAGTGGGACCTGGTTGTGGTGGGCGGAGGCATCTACGGCGCGGCCGCGGCCTGGGAGGCGGCCCGCCGGGGCCTGGGGGTGGTTTTGCTGGAGGCCGGCGACTTTGGCGGGGCCACCAGCGCCAACAGCCTCAAGGTGATCCACGGCGGGTTCCGCTATCTGCAATCCATGGACTTGGCCCGGGTGCGCCTGTCCGCCGCCGAGTTGGTGGGGCTTATGCTCATTGCCCCCCACCTGGTGAGTCCCTTGCCCTGCCTGGTGCCCACCAAGGGCCTGGGCAAGCAGGGGCGCCCCGCCTTCGCCGTGGCCCTGGCCATATACAACTACCTTACCGGACACGAAAAACTGCGCGGCAAGCTGCTGGGCAAGGCCGAGACGGTTTCGCGTTGCGGCTTGTGCCTTCCCGAGGGCTTCAGCGGAGG
Source organism: Pseudomonadota bacterium (assembly GCA_018819925.1). Lineage (GTDB taxonomy): Bacteria > Desulfobacterota > Desulfarculia > Desulfarculales > Desulfarculaceae > Desulfoferula. The sequence continues at coordinate 18,356 of JAHJPG010000110.1, read as the reverse complement.
GGTGCTCTGGCACGACGGCTTGGTCCACGATTCCGAGCGCCTGAGTCTGAGCTATGTGCTGTCGGCCTCCGAGCTGGGGGCCCAGGTTGCCAACTATGCGCGGGTCATTGGCCTGCTATCCGAGGGGGGGCGCACCGCCGGAGTCAGGGTCCGCGACGAGCTGAACGGGCAGGAGATGGAGGTCAGAGGCAAGGTGGTGCTCTCCACCGCCGGGCCCTGGGCCCTGGAGCTTTTCGGCCAGGCGGACCAGCCCCCGGCCCTGGCCTCGGCCCTCAACTTGGTGGTGAGACGCTCCCTGGGCTCCACCGCCGTGGGCCTGCGCTCCCTGACCAGCCGGGCCGACGACCCGGTGTGCGGGGGGCGCCGCTTCATGTTCATGGTGCCCTGGCACGGCCACACCCTGCTGGGCACCGCCTACCGGGTTTGGCAAGGCCCGGCTCGGCCGGCCGGCCCCAGCCACGGGGAACTGCTGGCCCTGCTGGATGAGTTCAACGCCGCCTGCCCCGAGCTGGAGCTTACTCCCGGCGATATTGCCTTTTACCACTGGGGCCTGGTGCCTCTGGAGCAGCCGGGCAAGACCCCGGTGGGCGGGGGCCTGGCAAGCAAGCGCCGCCTGTTGGAGCGCCCCGGCCTGATCGCGGTGAGCGGGGCCAAGTACACCACCGCCCGGGCGGTGGCCGCCGAGGCGGTGGCCCGGGCCTGCGCCCAACTGGGCCAACCGGCCCCGGAGCTGCCCCTGGCCCCGTTGTGGGGCGGGGAGCCCGAGGAGGCTGTTTTGCCTGGCGAACTGAGCACCCAGGCGGCGGCCCATTTGCGGGCCCAATACGGCAGCCGTGCCGGCGAAGTGGCGGGCCGGGCCGGCGGCGACGCGGACCTGCTCGGCCCCTTGGCCCCGGACACCCCGGTGCTGGGCTGCGAGGTGGTGCAGGCGGTGGAGGCGGAGATGGCCCAACACCTGGCCGACGTGAGCCTGCGGCGCACCGTCTTGGGCAAGATGGGGCGTCCTTCGGACCAGGCCCTGAGCGCGGCGGCGGATATCATGGCCGCGCGCCTGGGCTGGGACCAAGAACGCCGGGAGGCGGAGATGGCCCAGGCCCTGAAGCCCTACGCGATCTTGGAGGGCCTGGCATGAACTCGCCCCGCCGCGAGGAAGCTGACCGGGTTACCGCCAGCCAGGCCTATGCCCAGCGTTTCGCCGGGGAGGTGGGGGCCTATTTCCTGGCGGTGCAGACCGCCCGCACCCTGGAGCTCATGGCCTCCTGGCCTGGAGCCAAGGTGCTGGACGTGGGCGGGGGGCACGCCCAACTGGCCCCGCCTTTGATCCAGGCGGGCTACCAGGTCACCGTGGCCGGCAGCGACGACTCCTGCGCCCAGCGTCTGGCGCGCCTGTTGACCCCGGGCTCTTATAATTTCGTGGCCGCCGACCTTATGGACCTCCCCTGGCCCGAGCAGTCCTTTGACCTGGTGTTGAGCTTTCGCATGCTCACCCACGTGGCCGATCCCCCGGCCTACGCGGCCCAGCTCTGCCGTCTGGCCAAGAGGGCGGTGGTGGTGGACTACCCGGCCAAACGGAGCTTCAATTTGCTGGCCGACTCCCTGTTCAAGGCCAAGCAGTCCCTGGACGACAACCAGCACACTCGGCCATTCGTGAGCTTTTGGGACTCCGAGGTGGAGGCCCTGTTCGCGGCCCAGGGTTTTGACCGGCCCGCGCGGCGGCGGCAGCACTTCTGGCCCATGGCCCTGCACCGGGCCTTGGGCTCGGGGGGCTTCACCAAGACCGCCGAGGGCCTGGCCCGGGGCCTGGGGCTCACCGCCCTTTTGGGCTCGCCGGTGATCCTGAGGATGGAGCGGGGCGCATGAAAATTCTGCTCCTGGCGCCGCATCCCTTTTTCCAGGAGCGGGGCACCCCCATCGCGGTGCGCCTGCTGGCCTCGGTGCTGGCCGAACAGGGCCACGGGGTGGAGATGCTCTGCTACCACGAGGGCCAAGAGGTGGATATGGCCGGTGTGGTGGTGCACCGCATCACGCCCCCGGCCTGGGTGCGGGGGGTGCCGCCGGGGCCCTCCTGGCAAAAGCTGGTCTGCGACGCCTACATGTGGCCCGCGGCCAAGCGCCTGGCCGCCGGGGGCCGCTTCGACCTGGTGCACGCGGTGGAGGAGGCGGCCTTCATGGCCCGCCGCCTCAAGCGCATCTACGGCCTGCCCTATGTCTACGACATGGATTCGTGCATGTCCGCCCAGATCGCCGACAAGTTCCCAGCCGCCCGCCCCCTGGCCAAGCTGTGGGAGCGCTGGGAGGCGGGCGCGGTGCGGAGGAGCGCCGGGGTGGTGGCGGTATGCCAGTCCCTGGTGGAGGTGGCCCAGGGGCACGACGCGGGGGTGCCGGTGTGCCGCTTGGAGGACGTGAGCCTCTTGGAGCAGCCCGGCGAGCCGCCGGACGAGCGCCTGAATTTGGACGGCCCGGTGGTCATGTACGTGGGCAATCTGGAGTCCTACCAGGGCATAGACCTCTTGCTGGAGGGCTTCGCCAGGGCCGGGCGGGAGCATCCTTCGGCCCATCTGGCGGTGATCGGGGGCAGCGACAAGGACGTGGCCAAGTACCGAGGCCAAGCTCAGGCCATGGGCCTGGCGAACCGGGCCCACTTTTTGGGGCCGCGCTCTCCGGCCCATTTGGGGCACTACCTGGCCCAGGCCGACATCCTGGTGAGCCCGCGCACCCAGGGCGAGAACACCCCCATGAAGATCTACTCCTATCTGGATTCGGGCCGCCCCCTGGTGGCCACCCGTTTGGCCACCCACACCCAGGTTTTGGACGACGAGATCAGCCTGTTGGTGGAGCCCGATTCCCAGGACATGGCCCGGGGCCTTGGCCAGCTTTTGGCCGACCCCGAGCAAGGCCGCGCACTGGCGGCGGCGGCCCGGGAACGGGTGGCCCGGCACTACAGCCTGGAGGCCTACCGCCGCAAGCTGCTCACCTTTTACCAAGGCCTGGAAAGCGCCCTGGAGCGGGGAGGGCGGCCATGAGCGCGGGCCAAGAAATCTGGGCCCTGGAGCTGTTCAAGCGCTCGGTGCTCAAGCAGCAGAAGTTCGCCCAGATCAAGGCCCTGTTGGGCGACACCACCGGCCAACGCTGCCTGGACATCGGGGCGGACAACGGGGTGGTGAGCCTCTTGTTGCGCCAAGGCGGGGGCCATTGGGCCAGCGCCGATCTGGCCCCCGAGGCGGTGGAGAGCATCCGCTCCCTGGTGGGCGGCCAGGTGGAGCAGATCGACGGCGGCCCCACCCCCTTCGCGGATCACGAGTTCGACACCATAGTGGTGGTGGATTTCCTGGAGCACATCCCCGGCGACGCCGCCTTCGTGGCCGATCTGGCCCGCATCCTCAAGCCCGGCGGGCGGCTCATCGTCAACGTGCCCCGCGAACCCCGCTGGTCCCTGGTCTGGCCCCTGCGCCACGCCATTGGCCTAACCGACCAGTGGCACGGCCACCTGCGGCCCGGCTACCGCACCGACAGCCTCACCGCCCTGCTGGAGCCCCACTTCGAGGTGAGCGTGGCGCGCACCTATTGCAAAACTTTCTCCGAGCTGTTGGACACGGCGCTGAATTTTGGGTATGTGATCAAACAACGCCGCAAGGGGGGGCAAACCTCCACGGCCAAGGGGACGGTGGTCACTCAGGCCGATTGGAACGGCGGCGGCTCGGGCTTGGTGAAGGCCCTGTACCCGGCCATGCGGGCCTGGGTGGGCCTTGATATGCTTTTGCCCTTTTTCAAGGGCTACAGATTGATTATTCAGGCGAGGCGCAGGAGAAGCCAATGAAAATACTGGTAACCGGCGGCACCGGCTTCACGGGATCGGCCCTGGTCAAAAAGTTAATCGGCCTGGGGCACCAGGTGGTGGCCCTGGACTACAAGGAAGGCCTGGTCCCCCAAAACCTGCGGGACGCCGGGGCCGAGGTGCATATCGGTTCGGTCACCGACAAGGATCTGGTGGAGCGCGCCATGCAGGGGGTGGAGATGGTGCATCACTTGGCCGCCGCCTTTCGCGAGCTGAACGTGCCCGAAACCTTTTACGACGAGGTGAACACCGGCGGCACCCGCAACGTCTTCGAGGCGGCAATGCGCCACGGGGTGCGCAAGGTGATCTATTGCTCCACCTGCGGGGTGCATGGCAACGTGGACAACCCTCCGGGCGGCGAAGGAGCCTCCATCCAACCGGCCGACTATTATCAGCAAACCAAATACAACGGCGAGGTGGTGGCCCAGGAGTTCTTCGCCAAGGGCATGAAGACCACCATCCTGCGGCCCGCGGCCATCTACGGCCCCGGCGACCCGGAGCGCTTTTTCATGATCTACAAGCGGGTGGCCAAGGGGGTGTTCCCCATGTTCGGCTCGGGAAAGACCCTGTACCACCCCTTGTACATAGACAACCTGGTGGACGCCTTCCTCCTGGCCCAGGAGGAGGACAACGGCCTGGGCCAGGCCTACCTCATCGCCGACGAGCACTTCTACTCCATCGAGGAGTTGGTCAAGCGGGTTGCCAAGGCCATGGGCCGGGAGGTCAAGATACCCCACTACCCGGTGTGGCCCCTGGTGGCGGCGGGGCACTTGTGCGAAAAGCTGTGCAAGCCCTTTGGGGTTGTCCCGCCCATCTTCCCCCGCCGGGTGGACTGGTACCGCCAGAACCGGGCCTTCAAGATAGACAAGGCCAAGGCCGAGTTGGGCTACGCCCCCAAGGTGGGCATCGACGAGGGTCTGAGGAACACCTATCTCTGGTACCAGGAGATGGGCTACCTGAAGTGAGGGGATAGCCCGGATATTTCATGGGGGTTGGGCGGCAGTGAGCAACGAACTTAAATTGAAGCGGTCCTCATGAAAAAACAGTTAGCTATAGCGGGGTGCGGTTTGCATTCGGGCCCTGCACAGCCAGGCACCGGCAGACAAGGCGTCCGGCAAGCGAGGTCCGCTGGCGTAGCCAGGGCTACGTCAAGGACCGAGCGCAGCTGGCAACGCGGTATGCCGGCGGCTGGCGCAGCAGGACGCGCGGCCTCCATGGGATATTCGGGCTAAGGCCATGCCCACCCCCCTGGGACACGCCCTGGCCGGCTTGGCCGCCGGGACCGCGGCCAGCGGCGGGCGCACCATCCTGGGGCCCTACAAGGACCTGGCCCTATACGCGGGCATGGGGATGCTGGCCGACCTGGATTTTATTCCCGGCCTGATCTTGGGGCAGGGGAGCGGCTGGCACCGGGGAGTGAGTCATTCGATCACCGCGGCGGCGGTGGCCGGGCTGCTGGCCTGGCTCTGGGCGCGGCAAAGGCCGGACGGCGGCAGGCTGGCTCTGGGGGTCCTGGCCGCCTACCTGAGCCACGTGGTCCTGGACTACCTCAACGTGGACACGCGGCCCCCCTTTGGAATACCCTTGTTGTGGCCCTTTTCCGGGGAGTATATGCTGGCCCATCATGCTATATTTCCGGATGTTAAGCGTCACGCCCTGACCTGGGCCATCGTGAAGCACGACCTTATGGCCATGGCCTGGGAAACCCTGTTGCTGGGGCCGCCGGCAGCCGCGGCCCTGATCTGGCGGAAAGCCAAGCGCCGCTGGCCCAAAGGACGAAACTAAGTGGACCTGTCAGTCGTCGTACCGATTTATAACGAAAGCGCCAACCTGGAGGCCCTGCACCAGGAGCTGCACCAAGCCTTGGAGCCCCTGGACCTGGATTACGAGGTGGTCTATGTGGACGACGGCTCCCGGGACGACAGCTTCGCCATCCTGGCCCGCTTGGCGGCTGACGAGCCCCGGGACGTGGTGGTGCGCCTGCGCAAGAACTTCGGCCAGACTGCGGCCATGAGCGCCGGCTTCGATCATGCCCAGGGCAAGGTCATCGTGACCATGGACGGCGATTTGCAAAACGACCCCAACGACATCCCCAAGCTGTTGGCCAAGCTCAATGAGGGCCATGACATCGCGGCGGGCTGGCGCCATGACCGCCAGGACAAGTTCCTCTCTCGCCGCCTGCCCTCCATGATGGCCAACGGCCTCATCAGCCTCATAACCAAGGTGAAGCTGCACGACTACGGCTGCACTCTCAAGGCCTTCAGGGCGGATGTAATCCAGAACGTGCGCCTCTATGGCGAGCTGCACCGCTTCATCCCGGCCATAGCATCGCTCATGGGGGTGTCCATCGCCGAGGTGAAGGTGAACCACCGGCCCCGCAAGGCGGGCAAGAGCAAATACGGCATCGGCCGCACCCCCCGGGTGCTCTTGGACCTGATCACCGTGAAGTTCCTTTTGTCCTACTCCACCCGGCCCATCCAGATATTCGGTCTGTGGGGCCTGGCCGCCTTTGGGGCGGGCTTCTTTTTGGGGCTGTACTACACCTGCCTGAAGTTTTTCGCGGGGGTGCCCCTGTGGGGCAAGCCCGGCTTGTTTTTGGCCGTGCTGCTTTTGTTTGTCGGGGTGCAGCTTATCTGCATCGGACTGTTGGGCGAGATGCAGGTGCGCACCTATTACGAGGCCCAGGCCAAGCCCATCTACGCCGTGCGCCAGGTGATAAACTACGCGCCGGCCAAACGGGGCTGATCCCTCCGGGGAGCACCATGGCCCCCCTTGAGGACCGCGCCTTGAAACTCATCTACGATCTAAGGCTGTTGACCGGCCAGATGCACGGCATGGCCCGCTATGCCCTGGAGTTGCTCCAGGCCATGCTGGACCAGGAGCCCGAGCTTGCCGTGGGGGCCCTGGTGCGCAAGCCCGAGCACGCCAGGTTTTTGCCTGCCGACAAGCGAGTGGTGGCCATCGCCGCCAATCTGGCCCCCTACGGCATCTCCAGCCAAATGAACATGCCCAGCCTGCTAGGCGGCCTGAAACCCGAGATATACCACTGCCCCTTTTATGCCCCTCCGGCCCGCTATAACGGCCCCATGGTCTTTACGGTGCACGACCTCATCCACCTGCGCTTCCCCAAGGATCACGGCCTGCGCTACCGCCTGTTCTATTTGTGGGTGGTCGCACCGGCGGCCAAAAGGGCCGGGGCGGTTTTCACCCCCAGCCAACATTCCAAGCAGGACCTCATCGACCTCATGGGGGTGCCCGAGGGCAAGATAGTCGTCACCCCCAACGCGGCGGGGGAGGCCTTCAAGCCGCCGGCCAAGGGAGCGGCTCCGCTGGCGGGCCTGCCGCCGCGCTACGTGTTGGGCGTGGGCAACCCCAAGCCCCACAAGAACCTTGGGGCCCTGGTTCAGGCCCACCAGCAGCTGCTGCGCAACCCGCCCGGCGGGGTGGAGGTGCCGCCTTTGGTGGTGGTGGGGGTGGGGCCGGGGCAGGCCGACTGGGCCAAGCCCAGCGGCGAGCTTATCCTGCTGCCCTCCCTGTCCGACGAGGAGTTGGCCGCGGCCTACGGCTTCGCCCGGGTGGTGGCCGTGCCCTCGCGCTACGAAGGCTTTGGCTTGCCCGCCCTGGAGGCCCTGGCCTGTGGCGCGCCGGTGCTGGCCACCAATCGGGCCTCCCTGCCCGAGGTGGTGGGGGAGGCCGGGCTACTCTGCGAGCCTGACGCCGAGTCCCTGGCCGAGGGCCTGGGCCGGCTGCTGGCCGACTCGGCCTTGGCCCAGCGCCTGCGACAGGCCGGGCCGGGGCAGGCGGCCAAGTTTTCCTGGGCCCGCACCGCCAAAACCACCCTGGCCACCTACCGCCAGGTGGCGGCGAGGTGGCGGTGAGCCCTTACCCCCTGCCGCCGGCCCTCAGGGGGGCCCGGGTGGTGCTGGTGCACGACTGGCTCACCGGCATGCGCGGCGGGGAAAAGGTGCTGGAAGCCCTGTGCCGCCTTTTCCCCCAGGCGCCCTTGTACACCCTGTTGCACGTGCCCGGCTCGGTGAGCAGCCTCATCGAACAGCGGCCCATACGCACCTCCTTTGTGCAATCGCTGCCCCTGGCCCGGCGGCGCTACCGCCACTACTTGCCGATTTTTCCCCGGGCGATGGAGTCGTTGAGGTTGCCGCCCTGCGATCTGGTGCTCTCCACCAGCCACTGCGTGGCCAAGGCGGTGCGTCCTCCCCGGGGCGCGGTGCATGTCAGCTATCTGCACACCCCCATGCGCTACATCTGGGACATGTACTCCGACTACTTCGGCCCCGGACGGGGCGGAGCGGCCCGCTATGTCATGCCCCTGCTGCGCCGCCCCTTGCAGCGCTGGGACGTGGAGACCTGCGGCCGGGTGCATCATTTCCTGGCCAACAGCCGCCACGTGGCCCGGCGCATCCAGCGGCATTATCAGCGCGAGGCCCAGGTGATCCACCCGCCGGTGGATGCCGGGCGCTTCGCCCCCTCGGCCCAGGTGGAGGACTATTACCTGGTGGCCAGCGCCCTGGTGCCCTACAAACGGGTGGATCTGGCCATCGAGGCCTGCACCAAAACCGGGCGGCGTCTGTTGGTGGTGGGCAGCGGGCCCGAACTGGAGCGCCTCAAGGCCATGGCCGGGCCCACGGTGGAATTTCTGGGATGGGTGAGCGACGAACACCTGGCCGGGCTCTACGCCCGGGCCCGGGCCTTCTTGTTTCCCGGGGAAGAAGACTTCGGCATCACCCCCCTGGAGTCCATGGCCAGCGGCCGCCCGGTTATCGCCTACGCCAAGGGCGGAGCCCTGGAGACGGTGGTGGCTCCGGACGATCCCGCCGGACGGCCGGCCACGGGGATTTTTTTCAACCGCCAAGATGCGGGGGCCTTGCTGGCCGCCCTGGAGGAGTTTGAGGCCGCCCTGGAGCGCTTCGACCCCCAGGCCCTGGCCGCCCACGCGGCGGGGTTCGACACTGAAGTTTTCATTGAGAAAATTACCGCCTATCTGGCCCAGGCGTTGGCGGGCCTGGACGTTGACCCGGTGGTGGAGCGATGATAGATTGTTTTTGGCGGGCCGCTGCAATAGGCGGCCCGGCGGCGTTTGCCGGCCATAATCTCTTGGGGAGGGGTCCGTGCAAATACTGATCATCGGCGCCGGCGAGGTGGGCTTTCACAGCGCGCTCAGGCTCTCCCACGAAGGCCACCGGGTGGTGGTGGTGGACAGCCAGCCCGAGCGGGTGCGCCAAATTTCCGAGCAGATGGACGTTCAGACCATGGTGGGCCAGGGCTCCAGCCCGGTGGTGCTCAGGGCCGCCGGGGTGCACAAGGCCGACCTGGTCTTGGTAGTCACCAACAGCGACGAGGTGAACCTGACCGCCTGCCGTTTCGCCCGATTGCTGGCCCCGGCGGCCACCCTCATCGCCCGCATCCGCAGCGCCGACTACCTGGAGTTCTTCGAGGAGGTGGGCGCGGCCAGCCTGGACGTGGACACGGTGATAAACCCGGAGCGGGAGGTGGCCACCCAGATCATGCAGTTTCTGGCCGTGCCCGCGGCCAGCAGCGTCGCCGACTTCGCCGGCGGCATGGTCAAGATGCTGGGGCTCAAGATTCCCGCCACCTGCCCCCACGTGGGACGGCCCCTGAGCGAGTTGCGCATCGCCGGGGGGCCCCGCTTCTTGGTGGTGTCCATCGAGCGGGCCGGCAAATCCATCATCCCCCGAGGCGACGACGTGATCCTCTCCGACGACCTGGCCTATGTGGTCACCCGGCGGGAAAACACCGACCTGGTGGTGGAGCACTTCGGCCTGCAAAACCAGCCGGTGCGCAACCTGGTGGTGGTGGGCGGCGGGGCCATCGGCCGCCTGGTGGCCCAGTGGGCCCGTGAGCGGGGCATCAAGATTCGCATCATCGAGAAAAACGAGGCCCGTTGCGAGGCCCTGGTGGATCAGTTGGAGGACGTCACCGTGCTCAACGGCGACGGCACCGACATGAGCCTGTTGGAAGAAGAGAACGTGGGCGCGGCCGACGTGTTCGCGGCAGTCACCGACGACGAGGAAGACAACGTGCTCATAGCCCTGTTGGGCCGCAAGATGGGCGCGCGCCGGACCATCGCCCGGGTGGCCCATCTGGGCTACGTGCCCCTGATCAGCTCCCTGGGCCTGGATCTGGTGGTGAGTCCCCGCTTCGCGGCGGTGGGGGCCATCCTGCGCCATCTGCGGGCGGGCAAAGTCCTGGCCGTGGCCCAGCTCAAGGACGAGGACACCGAGGTCATCGAGGTGGAGGCCCAGGAGACCTCGGCGGTGGTGGGCAGGCCGCTTAGTCAGGTGAAACTGCCCCAGGGATCGCTGGTGGCGGCGGTTATCCGCCAAGAATCGGTGGAGATCGCCAGCGGCGAAACCGTGGTGCAACCCGGCGACCGCCTGGTGATCTTCGTTACCCGCAAGGTGCTCAAGAAGGTGGAGAAACTCCTCACCGTGCGCTTGGAGTACTTCTAGGGCCTTCTTGGTCCGGGAGGGTTAAAACCTTTGGGCCTGGCTTTCGTCCTATCCCTGTTGGGGGTGCTGTGCATGGGCGTGGGGCTGTTCATGCTCCTGCCCATGGGCGTGGCCTTGCTCTATGGCGAGGCCGGCTGGCACGCCTTTGCCGGAGGGGCCTTTGTCAGCCTGCTCTTGGGCGCGGTGCTCTTCTGGCTTTTCCGCGACAAGACCAGCCGGGAGCTGAACCACCGCCAGGGCATGGCCATCGTGGGCGTATCATGGGTCGTGGCCGGGCTTTTGGGCGGGCTGCCCTTCTACCTCAGCGGAGAGTTCGCCAGTTTCGGGGACGCCCTGTTCGAGTCGGTGAGCGGTTTCACCACCACCGGGGCCAGCGTGCTAACCAGCGTGGAGGCCTGCTCCAAGGGGGTTCTCTTCTGGCGGGCGCTCACCCATTGGTTGGGGGGCATGGGCTTCATCGTGTTGTCCGTGGCCATCCTGCCTTTCGTGGGGGTGGGCGGCATGCAGCTGTTCAAGGCCGAGGTGCCCAGCCCCACCCCGGACCGCCTGGCCCCGCGCATCACCGACACCGCCAGCGTGCTATGGAAGGTCTACGCGGCCATCACCGCCGCCGAGGTGGTTCTTTTGATGTTGGGGGGCATGGATTGGTTCGACGCCACCTGCCAAGCCTTCGCCACCATGGCCACCGGGGGCTTCTCCACCAAGGACGCCTCCATCGCCGGGTTTGGCAGCGGCTACATTGACGTGATCATCACCATCTTCATGCTCCTGGCGGGCATGAACTTCACCCTGCACTTCCAGGTGATCTGGCAGCGGCGCTGGAGCGCCTGGTGGCGCAACGAAGAGTGGCGCACCTACATGTACCTCTGGCTGGGCGCTGCCCTGCTGGGGGCCCTGGCCCTGTTCCTGGTGTCCGGCAAGGGGGCATGGGATGCCATCCGCCTGGCCGCCTTCCAGAGCGCCACCATCCTCACCACCACCGGATTCGCCACGGCGGATTACGATCTGTGGCCTCCGGCGGCCCTGGCCGCCCTGGTGGTTCTTATGTTCGTGGGCGGCTCGGCCGGCTCCACCGGCGGCGGGCCCAAAGTGATGCGGGTGATGGTGGTGACCAAGCAGATCAAGGCCGAGCTTCGCCGCCTAGTGCACCCCCGGGTGGTGGCCCCGGTGCGCTTGGAGCATCACACCGTGGACCGGAGCATCGTGGCCTCGGTGTGGGGATTCATGGGCGCCTATCTGGCCTGCTTCGTGGTGGTGGGCCTACTGCTGTCGGGCATGGGCCTGGACCTGGTGACCTCTTTCACCGCCTCCATCGCTTGTTTGGGCAACATCGGCCCCGGCCTGGGTTCGGTGGGCCCGGCGGCCAACTACGCCCACCTGCCCCTGGCGGCCAAGTGGCTGCTCTCTTTGGCCATGATCGTGGGCCGCCTGGAGGTCTACACCGTGTTGGTGCTGTTCCTACCCGAATTCTGGCGAGACTAGGCTCGGCGCAGCCAGACGGCGGCATACGGCGTTATCGGCTGCGCTCAAGCCTCGACGTAGTTAGCACTACGCCTGCGGCTTTCGCTCGCCGAATGCCTTGTCTGCCGCCGCCTGGCTGTGCCTAAAGCGGCTTCGCCAGGCAACGGAATCCTGCGTTGCCGGCATCGCTCAAGCCTCGACGTAGTTAGCACTACGCCTGCGGCCTTCACTCGCCGGACGCCTTGTCTGCCGTCGCCTGGCTGTGCCGCTGGTGGCTGAACAAGACACGGCCTACGGACGCAAAGTTAATCGTGTCTGATGTTCTGGAATGGTTTGTGCCGGAAACAGAAGGGCTACTTAACCCATCGCATCGTCGCGCAGCTGCCGCCGCACCAGACGCAGGGCTTCTTTACGGATCAGGCCGCTGAATGGGCCGATAAGGCTCCAATACAAGCGGAAATAACGGCGGGCCTGGGGGCCGAGGCACAGCACCCTGGTTTCGGTGCTCAACAGACAGCCGCCGCCGGGCGCGGGCTCGGCCAAAAAGTTCATGGCCGCCTTGGCGTAGCCGGGCTGGTCAAACTCCAGGAAGCCCCGGGGGCTCACCCGTTGCACGCCGCCGGTGGGCAGCCAGAAACGGCCCACCACCCCCAACACCAACTCCCGGCCCGGTTCCTCGTCCAGGATCAGAAATCCCATTTTTTGCATATTCGCCAAGCTGGGCTCGGCCTTAACCCGGCCCAGGCCGCGTAACTTGAACAGCCAACTCACCAGAGGCGAACGGCTCCAGTCCAGGTCGCGGGCTAAGGCGTACACCCGCTCCGGCGGGGCGGGCATGAACTCCTGATAACGGGCGCGTACGTCGTAGGTGGGTAGACAGCTATTCAGGAGCATGGTCTCACCGGGCCAAGGCCAACAGGGGGGCTAGGTCCAGGTTTTGCCGCACGCTCTCCAGCAAGGCCGGGCCGCTCAACTCATCCGGCGGCCCCAGGTAGGGCAGGGCGCCCAGGAAGGGCGTGCCGCTGTACTCCACGATCAGGGCGTGGTTGTCCTTGATGGAGGGGTCGCCGGGGTCGGCGGGATGGGTGTGGCTGAATACGAAGCCCAACACCGCCAGGCCCGCGCCTTTCAGGGCCTCCAGGGTGAGCAGGGAGTGGTTGATGGTGCCCAGGCCGGGCCGGGCGGCCACCACCACCGGCAGGCCCAGGTCCACGGCCAGGTCCAAGAATGTGGCTCCCGGCGCGATGGGGACCAGGAGCCCGCCCACGCCCTCGATCACTCCAAACTCCTGGCCCGCCAGAAACTCCCGGCAGGAGGCCGCCGAGGCGGCCAGGGCCAGCTCCACGCCTTCTTCCCTGGCGGCGGCCAGGGGCGAAAGCGGGGCCCGCAGGCACACCGGGTTCAGGCTGGCCAGGGGCTCGGTGAGCCCGGCCAGGCGGTGCACCAAGGCCACGTCCGGGCTCAGGAGGCCCTCCGGGGTGACGGCGCAGTCGCTGGCCAAGGGCTTGAGGTAGCCCGTGGCCACTCCGGCGTCGCGCAGGCCCATCACCAGGGCCGCCGAAACCATGGTCTTGCCAGCGTCGGTGTCGGTGCCGATGACCACCACGCCCTTGCCGCTCATAGGCCCGCCTCCCGGGCGGCCAGAATCAAGGCCTGGGCCGCGTCCTCTATGTCCTGCTCCTCGTGGGCGGCGGTGACGGTGAGGCGTATGCGGCTGGCCCCTTCGGGCACCGTGGGCGGCCGCACCGCCGGGGCGAACACCCCCCGTTGCCACAGGCCCTCGGCCAGCTCCAGGGCGGCCTGGGCGCTGCCGGTGAGCATCGGCACGATGGGGCCGGATTCGCACGCTACCACCAGCCCGGCCTCGGCCAGGCGGCGGCGCAGCAAAGCGCTGAGGGTGTGCAGGCGCTCCCGCCGCCAGGGCTCGGCGTCCACCAACTCCAGGGCGGCCAGGGCCACCGCGGCCTGGGCCGGGGGCGGGGCGGTGGAATAGAGCAGGGAGCGGGCTCCATGCACCAGGGCCTCTATGACCTCCGGCGCTCCGGCGGCGAAACCTCCCAGGCCGCCCAGGGCCTTGCTGAAGGTGCCCAACATCACCACCTCGGGGCCGGGCTCCAGGCCGAAATGCTCCATGGTGCCCCGGCCGGTGGCCCCCCACACCCCGGTGGCGTGGGCGTCGTCGATTACCAGCAGGGCGTCTTGCCGCCGGGCCGCCGCCAACAGGGCGGGCAGCGGGGCCAGGTCGCCGTCCATGGAAAACACCCCGTCACTCACCAACAGCCGCATGCCGTGGGCCGGTCCCTGGGAGAGAAGCTCCTCGGCCCGGGCGACATCGCCGTGGGGGTACACCTGAACCTCGGCGTGGGACAAACGGCAGGCGTCGATGAGGCTGGCGTGGTTGAGCTGGTCGCTGACGATGAGGTCGCCCTCTGCGGCCAGGGTGCTCACCACACCCAGGTTGGTCATGTAGCCGGTGGGGAAAAACAGCGCCGCCGGGGTGTGCTTGAAGCGGGCGATGGCCCGCTCCAGTTCCAGGTGGGCTTCCAGAGTGCCGGATATTAGGCGGCTGGCCCCGGAGCCGGCCCCGCAGGCGAGGGCGGCCTCCAGGGAGGCCTGGGCCAGGCGGGGATGGGCGGCCAGGCCCAGGTAGTCGTTACTGGCCATCAACAGGCAGCGCCGCCCCCGCACGCTTACAAAGCGGCCGCAGGAGGGCACCACAGAAACCAGGCGGCGGGTGAGGCCCCGGGCCTGTTGGTCGGCCACCCGGCTTTTCAGTATTTCCAAGGCTGAAACCGAACCCATGGTCAGCCTCCGGTGACTTCGGCGATGGCCTGGCCCAGGGCGCTCAGGAGCAGGTCGATGTCCTGGGTGGTGCTGCTAAGGGGCGGCATGAGCACCACCGTGTCGCCCAGGGGGCGGATTATCACCCCGTGCTTGCGGGCGGCCATTATCACCTTGTGGCCCATGCGCAGGCTGGGATCATAGGGGGTGTCCGTGGCCTTGTCCCGCGCCAGCTCCACCCCGGCCATGAGCCCCTGTTGGCGCACCTGCACCACATGGTCCATCCGGGCGATGGCCTCCAAGCCCTTGGCCAAATGCTCGATCACCGGCGCGGCGCCCTCCACCACCCGGTTGGTTTCCATGAGCCCCAGGCTGGCCAGGGCGGCGGCGCAGGCCAGGGGGTTGCCGGTGTAGGTGTGGCCGTGGAAAAAGGTCTTGAACTCGTCGAACTCGCCCAGGAAGGCCTGGTAGACCCGGTCGGTGGCCATGGTGGCGGCCAGGGGCAGCACCCCGCCGGTAAGGCCCTTGCCCAGGCACATGAGGTCCGGCTCCACGCCCTCCAACTCGCAGGCGAAGAGCGTGCCGGTGCGGCCGAAGCCGGTGGCCACCTCATCGGCGATGAACAGCACATCGTGCTTGCGGCATATCTCCCACAGGCGGCGCACATAGCCATTTGGCTGCACGATGATGCCTGCCGCGCCCTGCACCCGGGGCTCCACGATCAGGGCGCATATCTCCCTGCCGTGCTGGGCCAGCATGGGCTCCAGGGCCTGGGCGCAGGCCAGATCGCAGGAGGGGCGCTTCAGGCCCAGGGGGCACTGGCGGCAAAAGGGCTGGGGTAGGCGGTGCACCGGGAAGAGCAGGGGGCCGTAGACCTGGTGGAACAGCTCGATGCCGCCCACGCTCACCGCGCCCAGGGTGTCGCCGTGGTAGGCCTCGCCCAGGGCCACGAAGGTCTTTTTCTCGGGGCGGCCCGACTGCTGCCAATACTGGTAGGCGATCTTCAAGGCGATCTCCACGGCGGTGGAGCCGCTCTCGGAGTAGAAGGCCTTGTTTAGCTTGCCGGGGGTGACGCGGGCCAACTCGGCGGCCAGGCGGGCGGCCAGGGGATGGGTGAGCCCCAGCAGGGTGGAGTGATCCAAATGCTTCAGTTGCTCGGCGATGGCCTGGTTGATGGCCGGGTGGTTGTGGCCGTGCACCGTGACCCACAGGGAGCTTACCCCGTCGAAGTAGCGGTTGCCCTCGGTGTCGATGAGGTAGTTGCCCTTGCCCCGCTCGATGACCAGGGGCGGCTCCCCGGGCCAGAGCTTCATCTGGGTGAAGGGATGCCATAGATGATCCAGGTCCTGGCTGAGAATTTCTTGGGTGCGGCTCATTTTCTACTCGCCCATCAGCTTGGCGGCGGGCTTGAGGCCCAGGGCCGCGAGGTCGTTGATATCCTCCACGGGCTGGCGGCCCTCGGTGGTCAGGTAGTTGCCGATCATGGTGCCCCCGGCCCCGGCCAAATACATCAGGGGGGCCAGGTTGCCCAACACCTGCTGGCGTCCCCCGCAGGTGCGCACCACCGCCTTGGGGTTGAACAGCTTGAACACCGCCACCGTGGCCAGGGCCTCCAGGGGCTTGAGGGGTTGGTGGTTGGCCATGGGGGTGCCGGGGATGGGGGTCAAAAAGTTCAGAGGGATGCTCTGGGGCTTCAACTCGGCCACGGCCTGGGCCAACTCCACCCGCTCCAGCGGGGTTTCGCCCAGACCCACGATGCCTCCCACGCACACCTCAAGCCCGGCGTCTTGGGCCGCCTTGACCGTGTCCACCCGGTCCTCATAGGTGTGGGTGGTGCAGATGCGCGGAAAGAAGCTGGGCCCGGCCTCCAGGTTGTGGTGGTAGCGCACCAGGCCGGCGTCGGCCAGGCGGCGGGCCCGGGCCTGGCCGATGAGCCCCAGACTGGCGCAGGGGGCGATGACCTTTTCGCTGGTCAAAACCTCCACCGCCCGGCAGATCTCGTCCAGGGCCTCGCCTTTGGGGCACTCGCGGCCGCTGGTGACGATGCCGAAGCGCTGGGCCCCGGCTTCGGCGGCGGCCCGGCCCCGGCGCACCATTTCCTCGGCGCTTAACAGGGGGTAGACCTCGGCCTGGCCCTGGTGATGGGCGCTCTGGGCGCAAAAGGCGCAGTTCTCCGAGCAATGGCCCGAGCGGGCGTTGACGATGGCGCAAAACTCCACCACGTCGCCTTCATTGGCCCCGCGCAGGCGGCCGGCCGCGGCCAAGAGCTGGCCCAACTGGCCCAGATCGCTGCGCTCCAGCCAGGCGGCGGCCTGCTCCGCCTCGGGGAGACCACCGTCCATGACGCGCTGAATTGTGTTGCTTATCTCTGTGGGGAAATCTTGAGTCATGATTGTCAACCTCTGTTGTGAAACGGTTGACAATCTACCAGTCCGGGCCGGACTTGGCAAGCAGGAATGGGGGGTTGCGGGTGGGATTGGACGGATGGGGCTTTAGCCCAGCACCTCCCAGTCCAACAGGCTCACGTCGCCGTGGTGTATGGGGCTGACCTGGCCGTTTTCCTCCAGGAGCAAGGCGCCTTCCGGGGCGAAACCCACCGCCTTGCCCCGGCGCACGGCCTGCCCCTGGCGCACGGTCACGTCCAGGCCCAGGATCAGGGATCGCCGGGCATATTCCTGGGCCAGGTCGTCTCCGCCGCCGGCCACGAACTGGTCATGGAGGGCGGTCGTCTCTTCCAGGATCTGGGCCAGCAGGGTGGCTCGCTCCCAGGCATGGCCCGTGGCGGCCAGAAGGCTCATGGCCGGCTGGTCCAGGCCGGCCAGCCAGGCGGGCTCCTGGTTTACGTTGAGGCCCACCCCCACCACGGCGTATTCCACCGCTTCGGCCCGGCTGGTGAACTCGGTGAGCACCCCGGCCAGCTTCTTGCCCTCCAGGTAAACGTCGTTGGGCCACTTGATGGCCGGGGCCAGGCCGCCGTGTTTTTCCAGGGCCCGGCACACGGCCAAGGAGACGAGGTTGTTCAGAGCGAACACCCGCCTAAGGCTCAAGTCCGGCCGCAGGATGATGGAGAAGAGCAGGGCGCTGCCCTTGGGCGCTTGCCAGCGCCGGTCCAGGCGGCCCCGTCCCGCGCTCTGGTGCTCGGCCACCAGGCAGGTTCCATGGGGCGCTCCGGTCTCGGCCCGGCGGCGTGCCTCCAGGTTGGTGGAGTCGATCTCTTGGAAATGGTGCACAGGCAGGCCCAGGGAGCCGGGCTTCAGGCGAGCCTCCACCATGGCCGGCAGCAGCAGGGGCGGTTCGCTGATCAGGCGATAGCCCCGCCGGGGGGCGGCGTCGATCTCCAGGCCCTGGGCCCGGAGGGAGGTGATGGTCTTGGCCACCGCCGCCCGGCTTATACCCAGGCGCTGGGCCATCTCCTGGCCGGAGCGCTCGCCGTTGCCATGTATGAGCAGGCGTAGCACCTGGCCGCCGGGGGATGCCTCGGCCACGCTTAGTTCCCACCCTCCAGGGCGGCCAGCACCGCGTGGTTGAAGCCAGCCGGTCCGGCCAAAGGCTCCAGGACCAGGCCCGGCAACTCCACTGCGGCGTGTCCGCCGCCGGACAGGGCCACCAGCACCGGCCGATCCACCGCCTCCAGCATGCCCAGGTCGTTGGGCGCGTCGCCCAGGGCCATGGTCGTCAACTCCGGGTCGTGTTTGGCGTAGAGCACCGAGAGCAGGCGCACCGCCTTGCCCTTGTCGCCCCCGCCCAGCAGGTGCCAGAAGCGGCCCCCCTGGGTCACTTGCAGGCCCGCG
>JAHJPG010000109.1 GCA_018819925.1 Pseudomonadota bacterium | reverse complement strand
TATTATTAATTATGTTTTAATCAGTCAAGCGCTATCAGGCTATTTTGGCTAAAAATATTGCTCGATATCATCGCGCGTAACAGTTTTCAGTATGATTCTGCAGCGAGTTGTTCACCGAGTTGTTGATGGAGGATATAATCTGTGATATTATTAAGTTATAATATTAGGTTCCTGAGAAGGCGCCGCAAAGTTCTTCTTGGCTGAATCGATACACTAAGGAGTAGCGGCAACCGGATCCCACAAACGGTTCTTCATACTTACGGGCCTGCCGTTGTTTCGTTCGGGCTATGGCATGCGGGGTCCTCGACGAAAAACACGAAGCATAAACCAAGCCCCGGCGTGTTGGTTTTAATGCTATTTGGGCGATCTTTTTCATTGACAGGGGATCTATCGGTGGCAAAAAACCAAAAAACGGCCAGCCCCAAGGGTGGCAACAGAAGAGGCTTGGCCATTGAGGACGCCTACCAAAAAGTCAAGAAGATGATTTACCTCAACCAACTCGCTCCAGGCCAAAAAATCATCAGCAACGACTTGGCCAAGCGGTTGGATATCAGCATCACCCCAGTAATTCAGGCCCTTAACCGCTTGGAAGCGTCCAACTTCGTTTCCTACGTGCCCAACAAGGGATATTTCGTCAGCGAGATAACCGAAGAGGACGCCCGGCAGCTCTACATGGCCCGGGAAGCCCTTGAACTTTACATCATACCTACGGTGGTGGAAAACATATCCGCCAAGAACTTCGACGAAATCAAGCAGGCCTTCAGCCTCCAGCGCGCCGAGGCCCAAAATTTGGTTGGCCGCCGCCTCATCTTGCTCGACGCTCAATTCCACATGAAAATCGCCAGCTTTTCGGGCAACGACATCATTTGCCACATGTTGCAAGACATTTTCGAAAAACTCTATCTCCGCTACCAACCGGAATATTTTGGCACCAACCGGCTCAAGGAGATCGCCGAGGAACACCGCGCCTTGCTGGAGGCCCTGCGGCGAAGAGACGTGGAGGAGGCGCTGGCCGTCACCCGCCAACATATATCCAAGGGCATGATCCGATTGATCCAAAGCCTTAGCGCAGAGCAACAAACCGAACTGTACCTAAATTAAGCTATACCCGGCCCTTCACGCCGCCGTCGCCTGGGCTTACGCGGCCCAATCCCCCGGCGATGCGCTTGGTCCGGAGCTGATGCCAAATCCACCTCGTCCCGGTTCAGAGATTAAAAACCGCCGGGATGCCTTGCAGCGCGGGCCATCTCAAGGCCCGGCTTTTTTCTCTGATGGCGTATAGGGACCCTAATCTGGCGCCATGGGCTCGCGCCGTCCAGCCCACAGCCCTGCTCCACATGGGCGAGGGTCAAGGCAAGCCGCGCAAAATGTCCGCCAAAATGGTTCGAGATTCAGCGCGGTGGCCGGTCTCAGGCAAATCACCCCATGCGGTGCTGGGTTATCGCTTGACATGGCAACGATCTCCTCGGTACATTGTCGACTGTTTACTATAGACATTTTTACCGGCATTCCTAAGAAAGCGTTTTGATGGGATGCGGCCATAAAGTTTGATTGAGCGGCAGAAGGGGAGAAAATGCGACTCCTTGAATATGAATCCAAACAAATACTCAAGGGCTACAACATCGCGGGGCCCCGGGGCGAGACCGTCTCGCGGGGCCAGGAGACATCATTTCCGCCGCCAGCCATGCTCAAATCCCAGGTCCCCACGGGAGGCCGAGGCAAGGCGGGCGGCATTCTGGCCGCGCAATCCGCCCCGGAGATGGGCGAGCGCCTTGAGCTGCTTTTTGACACGCCCATTCACGGCTTCACGCCCACCAGAATTTTGGTGGAAGAGCAGATTGAGTTGCGCCAGGAGTTTTACCTGGGCATCACCTACGACACCGCGGCCAAACTGCCGGTGGCGGTCTTCTCCCAGCAGGGCGGGGTTGACGTGGAAGCGCTGGCCAAACAACAACCCGGCCAAGTTGTTGACATGCACTTCTCACCGCTGAGAAGGCTCCCCTCCTTCCAGGCCAGGGAGTTGGTTTCCCGGGCCGGCGTCACCGGCAAGCTGCTCATCCAGTTGGGCGCGGTGTTCTCGCGCCTGGCCGACGTGTTCCTGGACTACGACGCCACCCTGGCCGAGATCAACCCCATGGGCCTCGCCGCCGATGGCCGCCTCATCGCCTTGGACTGCCACCTGGAAATCGACGACGACGCCCTGCCCCGCCAGCCGGAGATGGCGCAACTCGCGAAAGAAAAGGGACGCTTCGCCGGAGGACGCGCGGTGAGCGACTTTGAGCGCCGGGCCCAGGAGATAGACAGCCTGGATCACCGGGGAGTGGCCGGACGGGTGATCGAGTTCCCCGGCAACCTGGGATTGATCATCGGCGGGGGCGGGGCATCCCTCACCGCTTTTGACGCGGTGCGCCAGCACGGAGGCCAACCGGCCAACTACTGCGAGATCGGTGGCAACCCCTCGGTGTTCAAAGTCACCGAACTGACCAAGCACATCCTTTCCAAGCCCGGGGTCAAGAAGATCGCGGTGATCATGAACGTGGTCAGCAACACCCGGGTGGACCTGGTGGCCAGGGGGGTCATCAAGGGAATCCTGGAGAGCGGCGGCGATCCGGCCCAGAGCGTGGCCGTGTTTAGGGTGCCGGGCGCTTGGGAGGAGGAAGGCTTCAGGCTCCTGTCCAAATACGGCGTGCCCTACTGCGACCGCACGGTTTCCATAGACGAGGCGGCCAGACGGGCGGCCGCCGCCACCACCGCCCAGTGACCTGGAACTAGAGGACCAAGCAAATGACCATTCTGGCAAACAGCGAAACCAGGGTCTTGGTGCAGGGGATCACCGGCCGGGAGGCCGCGTCCTTTACCAAGGACATGTTGGAATACGGCACCAAGGTGGTGTCGGGGGTGACCCCCGGCAAAAAAGGCCACACGGTCCATTCGGTGCCGGTTTTCGACACCGTGGCCCAGGCAATGGCCTTTGAGACGGCCGACGCGGCCATCATCTCGGTGCCTCCCCTCATGGTCAAGGAGGCCGCCCAGGAGGCGCTGCTGGGCGGCATCAAGCTGTTGATCGTGGTCACCGAGCGGGTGCCTCGCCGGGACACGGTGGAGTTCCTGGAGTTGGCCCGGGAAACCGGAGCCACGGTGATAGGCCCCAACACCCTGGGCCTGATATCTCCCGGCGTGGTCAAGCTGGGCATGGCCGGCGGCCCGGTGGCCACGGTGGAAAAGGCCTACATGCCGGGCAAAGTGGGCATCGCGTCGCGCTCCGGGGGCATGACCACCGAGATAGCCAACCTGCTCACCACCAACGGCATTGGCCAGAGCACCTGCATCAGCGTGGGCGGCGACCCCATCGTGGGCTCCAATTTTTTGGAGTTGGCCGAGCGTTTCAACCAAGACCCCGGAACCGAGGCCATGGTCATCTTCAGCGAGCCCGGCGGGGTCATCGAAGAAAAGCTGGCCCAGTGGGTCCAGGAAAACCGTGTGACCATGCCCATCATCGCCTTCATCGCCGGGCGCTTCGTGGACGACATGCCCGGCATGCGCTTCGGCCACGCCGCCACCATCGTGGAGGGGGACAAGGGAAGCACCAAAAGCAAGATAGAGGTGTTCGAGGGCGCGGGAATCCGGGTGGCCCATGCCTTTTCTGACATCGTGACCATTCTGCGGGAAGTCCTCTAAGGCGCCTACAGGGAAAGGTGTGAAGATATGGATTTCGCCCTCATCAGAAGCGCCCTGTTCGTGCCCGGCACCCGCCCCGACCGGGTGGACAAGGCCTTGAACACCTCGGCGGACGCTGTGATCATCGACCTGGAAGACGCGGTGCCTCCCGAGAAAAAAGTCGAAGCCCGGGAGGTGGTGAGGCAAAAGCTGGCCCAGCATGCGGAGCGGGAGCTTATCATCCGCTGCAACGCCCTGGACTCGGGGCAGTTCGAGGCCGACCTGGCGGCCCTGGGCGGCCTGCCCCTGAGCTGCCTGTTGGTGCCCAAGGTGGAAAGGGGCCAGGACGTGGAGCGCATCAACCTGGCCCTTGTGGAACTAGAGCGGGCCGGCGGCCTGCCCCGGTTCTCGGTCAAGGTCCTCTACCTCATCGAGTCTGCCCTAGGAGTGGAGAACGCCTTTGCCATCACCAGCCCCCCCCTGCACCAGCAGCGGGAATGCATGGTCGCCTTTGGCGCGGCCGACTACGCCACCGACATGGGCATGGAACTGACCGAGGGCGGCCAGGAGTTGTATTTTCCCCGCTACAAAGTGAGCAACGCCAGTCACGCCGCCGGCCTGTCCGGTCCCCTGGACAGCCCCTACATGCACGACCTCAACGATCTGGCCGCCTTGGAGGAGGACGCCAAACGAGCCAAGGCTTTGGGCTTCGGCGGAAAGCTGTGCATCCACCCCAACCAACCAGACATTTGCAACCGGGTCTTTTCCCCTGGCGAGGATGAGGTCGCTTTTGCCCGCAAAATCATCGCGGCCTTCAATCAGACCCGGGAGCAGGGCCAGGGGGTGCTCCAGGTGGAGGGCAAGTTCGTGGACGAACCGGTGGTGGAGCGCTGCCGACGCATATTGCGGCGTGCCGAACTTACCCGCGCCTCCCAAGGCAATTGAACTTCACGAAAAGGGTGACAGAAATAATGGGCTATTTCGTTGAGGTAGAGATATCCCCGGATAAATGCGCGGGGCTTCAGGAATGCGGGGCCTGCGTCAAGGTCTGCCCGGTCAACATATTTGAAAAACGCGGCGGCATGCCGGGCGTGGTCGCAACCAACGAAGACGAGTGCATCCTTTGCGACCTGTGCCTGGACGAATGCGCCCCCGGGGCCATCACCATCGGCAAAAAATACTGATGGCATCGCCCGGCCAGGAAAAATGAGGCTCAGAGGGAGGCCTGTCCGTGGAATATGAAACCTTTTACAGCGACCTGATCTGCATCGGCGCCGGCTTGGCTGGGGAAAGGGTGGCCATAGAGGTCGCCTCCCAGGGCTTCGGCGTGGTCTTGCTGAGTCTGGTACCGCCGCGCCGCTCCCATTCCTGCGCGGCCGAAGGGGGTATGCAGGCTTCCCTGGGCAGTTGCGCCATGAGCCAAGGCGACAGCCCCGAACTCCACTTTGAAGACACCGTTAAGGGCTCCGACTGGGGCTGCGACCAGGAAGTGGCCCGCATCTTCACCGAGTTGGCCCCGGTGGCGGCCAGGGAGGCCGCCTTTTGGGGAGTGCCCTGGAACCGGGTGGTGGCCGGGCGCTCCACCTATTACCAGGGCGGCCAGTCCTTCGAAAAGGTGGAAGAACAACGGCACCACGGTCTCATCGCCGCCCGCAATTTCGGCGGCACCTCCAAATGGCGGGCCTGCTACACCGCCGATGGAACCGGGCACACCCTGCTCTACGCCCTGGACAACAAGGTTACCGAGCTGGGCATCAAGGTGCATGACCGAGTGGAGGCCACCAGCCTGATCCACGACGGCGAGCACTGCCTGGGCTGCGTGGTGCGCGACCTGAAGACCGGCAAGCTCAGGGTCTATCTGGCCAAGGCCACCCTCATCGCCACCGGCGGCTACGGGAGGCTTTACCCGGAGACCACCAGCAACATCATCAACGAGGGCGGCGGCCACATAATCGCCCTGGACACCGGCTTGGTGCCCTTCGGCAATCCCGAGGCGGTGCAGTTCCACCCCACGGGCATCGTGCCCACCAACATCTTGGTCACCGAAGGCTGCCGGGGCGAAGGCGGCACCCTGCTGGACGTTGACGAGCGCCGTTTCATGCCCGACTACGAGCCCAAAAAGGCCGAGTTGGCCTCCCGGGACGTGGTGGCCCGCTGGATGACCTATCACATCGCCCAGGGAAAGGGCGTGCCCAGTCCCTACGGTGACCATCTGTGGTTGGACATTCGCCACCTGGGGGAAGAGGCCATCCGCACCAAGCTGCGCGAGGTCCATGAGTTGTGCCACAACTTCCTAGGCATCGACTGCGTTCATCAGCTCATTCCCGTGCGCCCGGCCCAGCATTACTCCATGGGCGGCATGCGCACCAATTCCGACGGGGCCGCCTATGGTCTGAAAAACCTCTTTCTGGCCGGCGAGTCGGCCTGCTGGGATTTGCACGGCTTCAACCGCCTGGCCGGCAACTCTCTGGCCGAGACGGTGGTGGCCGGCCGCCACGTGGGGGCCAAGATCGCCCGGTTCCTTCAGGGCCATCAGGCGACCCTGTCCCTCCGGCCGGCCCAGGAGTCCGCCCGGAGGGACGCCGAGCGCATCCGGCGCCTGGTGGGCCGCGCCGACGGCGCCGAAAACGTCTATGCCATCCGCACGGCCATGCAAAAAGAAATGATGCGGCGGGTGGGCATTTTTCGGGACGGGAATAACCTGCAAAAGGCGGTGGACAACCTCGAGGCGCTTTACGCCCGTGCCAAGAAAATCGGCCTGCGCAGCAGCGGCGTCGGGGCCAATCCCGAACTGGCCCTGGCCCTCAAGATGCCCGGAATCCTTCGCCTGGCCCTCTGCGTGGCCTACGCCGCCCTTATGCGAACCGAGAGCCGGGGCAGCCATTCCCGGGATGACCACCCCCAGCGCAACGATCGGGATTGGCTCAACCGCACCCTGGCCTATTGGCCGAATCACCAGGCCGATCTGCCGGTGCTCAAATACGAGCCGGCTTCCCGGGCCATGTTCTTGCCGCCGGGCGACCGGGGCTATGGCAAGACCGAGATCATCCCCATGAACGCCCCGCCGGATGGCGGCGCGGACTACCAGGCTGGTTAGACGGCTGTTGGAAGATTCGGTTGCCGTATAGAAAGGGAGAAGCACATGGACGACCTGAAGGAGAGAATCCGCAGCAGCGGCTTTAAGCCCCAGGTTCTCACCAAGCAAGTGGCGGATCTTCTGGCAGACCTGATTCTGGACGGCACCCTAGCCCCCAACCAGCAGCTGGTGGAAACCGAGTTGCAAAAGCAACTGGGCGTCAGCCGCTCTCCCCTCAGGGAAGCCTTTCGTGATCTGGAAAACAAGGGCCTGGTGATCATCGTCCCCCGCAAGGGCACCCACGTACGGGAGCTGACCAGAAAAGACATCGAGGAGAACTTTCCGGTTCGCGCCGCCCTGGAAGGCTTGGCGGCCCGTGAGGCCTATCAAAAGATCACTCCCGAGGGCCTGAAAGAAATAGGCGAGGCCCTGGAGGGCATGAAGCAGGCGGGACGGGCCAAGGACCGGGAAAAATACTTTGAGGAGCACAAACGCTTTCATGAAATATTCATCGCAAGCTCGGGCAACGAGTTGCTGATAGAAATGCTCAACACCCTCCGCATGCACCGCCTCTGGTATTTGATTACTTATCGCTACCAGATGCTCAACATCGACCGGGCCGTAAAGGTGCACCAAAAAATCTACGACCTATTCGCCAATCGGAAAACCGACGTGCGGAAGCTGGAATCGTTGGTTCGCCAACATATCGAGGAAGCCCTAGACCGCTTGTTCGGTATGGCGGAAGAAAAAGGAAAAGAAAACCACCAAGACCAGACATGAAACGGCTTGGATGTTTAGTCACAGTCGATATTACATACCGTACTTCTTCATTTTTTGGTAAAGGCCGGTTCGATGAATCCCAAGAATCTTGGAGGCCTTGCTGCGATTTTGTCCGGCGATTTTTAGCGTTTCCTTTATGATGGCCTTTTCGGCCTTTTCCATCTGTCCTCTAAGGGTTATACCAGAGGCCGTATCCGCCAATCTTACCCAAGAAGGATTGCCCAGACCTGGGGGCAAATGGTCGATTTCAATCTGGGTATCTTTGCAGCGGATCATCGCGCCTTCTATTAAATTTCGCAGTTCTCGTATATTGCCCGGCCATGAATGCCCAATCAACACTCCCATGGACTCTTGCGATATCGACCGAACATCCTTGGGCATGACTTGCCTAATTTCTTTAATGAAATGATTGACAAGCACGGGGAGGTCCTCCTTCATGATACGCAAGGGAGGCAGGCAGATATTAACCACATTAAGCCTATAATACAAATCATGCCTAAATGTTTTTTTCTCCATCATTTCTTCTAAATTACGGTTGGTTGCCGCAATAAGTCTAAAATCGATTCTTTTTGGTTTTCCTCCTAATTTCTCAATCTCTTTCTCTTGCAAAACCCGCATCAACTTCACCTGCATGTTCAAAGGCATGTCACCGATTTCATCTAAAAAAATAGTTCCGGTTTCAGCCAACTCAAACTTACCTATTTTTCCATTTTTCAAGGCTCCGGTAAAGGTTCCAGGTTCGTATCCAAACAATTCAGATTCGACCAATTCCTTGGGTATGGAAGAGCAGTTTACGCTGACAAAAGGGTTGTCTCTTCTTTTGCTGGCCCTGTGGATTGAGTGCGCATACATTTCCTTACCCGTGCCTGACTCACCCGTGATCAACACAGGTGAATCGGTAAGGGCCGCTTGAAGCGCTATTTCTTTGGCGTGTTGAATTAATGGTGAATTTCCTATTATATTTTCGAAGCCATAATTACTTTTATAAATTTGATTTAGGGTGTCTTTGAAAAGTTTTATTTCGCCTTGCAAAGATTTTATCTTTTTGTAAAGTTCACCTAATTTATCAGTATGCCAAAACATTAATTTCCCATAAGCACCGATGACTTCACCGTTCATTTTTAAGGGTATGCGAGCTATTACTCGTGGTTGCCCCTCAACCGTAAAAGTAGCTCCAATTTTGGCTCGACCCGACTCAACAACTGTATGCAACTGCCCCTTGGGTATTACTTCGGTGAGATGCTTACCGATGGCTTCCTCGGGGGAGACAGAAATGAAATCTTCGTAGCTTTTACTTATGAATAAAATTCGGCCCTCTTTATTGACAATAATCATACTTTCGTACGGGTTGTCTAGTACTTGAAAAAGTATGTCGCGGGGAATCTGGTCTATGATTTCGTTTTCATTTTTCATAGCGGTAAAGACCTCCCACCCTTTAATTATGTATTAAATGCTATTTGCGGTCAAAAAATCAATACAGTATACAATTTTATGATGATGTATGATTTTTTCGTTTATTTACAGACGGATGAAACGTATCGGATTACCGGGAAAAGGCCAGGCTGGCAGGAAGACGCGTTCCGTATGCCTTAATAAGTTCACCGTCGCGATTACCGTGATATAGCGTGCAGCTGCTCTATGTTAGCCGTCCCAAGGCATTCGTGGGGTTTAGAAAACCTGTTGTCCCTTCAGGCCCGCTATTTCTTTCGGGGTGAACCCAAATTTCCCTAAAACTTCTTGAGTGTGACGGCCTGGCTCCGGAGAGGGTGTGGGTGGTTTGTTTTCCGTCCTGGAAAACCGGGGTGCGGGGGCGGCTTGCACAACCCCATCGATTTCCATGAAGATTTTGCGGCAAACGTTGTGGGGATGCTCCCGCGCCTCATCCAAGCTCAACACAGGAGCAAAACAAGCGTTTTGATTTTCAAATATTTCGCACCACTGTTCTCTGGTTTTTTCCTTAAATTTCCCGGCGATTTTGTTTTTCATCATCGCCCATTTTTCTTTTTTGTACTGATCATCGCCATGGCAATCTTCAAGCTGCAAAATACGCAAAAGGTTTTTATAGAATTTGGGTTCGATGGCACCCAATGCGACGTATTTGCCGTCGATAGTTTCATAAGTATCGTAAAAGTGGGCCGCACCATCGAGAATGTTATCTTCTCGTTGCAAACTCCAACTGCCGGCTGCCCTGAAGCCGTATATCATAGCCATTAGGGCCGCCGCCCCATCGATGATCGCGCCATCGACGACCTGACCCTTGCCGGACTTTTCGCGTTCGAACAGCGCGCAAGCCATGCCGAAGGCCAACAGCATCCCGCCTCCCCCAAAATCGCCCACCAAATTCAGCGGCGGCGCCGGCCTTTCCCCGGCCCGCCCCATGCAATGCAAGGCCCCGGTCAGGGCGATGTAATTTATGTCGTGCCCCGCCTCGCTGCTCAGGGGGCCTTCTTGGCCCCAACCGGTCATCCGGCCGTAAACCAGCCGTTGGTTGCGCGCCAGGCATACCTCCGGCCCCAGGCCCAGCTTTTCCATCACACCGGGGCGAAAGCCCTCTAACAATCCATCCACCGCCTGGACCATTTTCAAAACGGCACTTTGGCCCGCGGGGTTTTTCAGGTCTATATTTATGGACTTTTTGCCACGGTTCAGTATGTCGGTCTTATGACTGGAAAGCCGGTATTGATCCTTCCGCTCGATGCGTATGACCTCGGCCCCCATGTCGGCCAGCATCATGCCGCAAAAGGGTCCCGGCCCCACCCCGCCCATTTCCAGAATTATTATGCCCTGCAGAGGCCCCATGGCAACCCCGCCCGTCCCTAGCAGACCTTGCCGATGATACTGTTGGCGTCGGTTTCATATTCCCGGGCGATGACCTGTTCGTGATAGGCGTTGTTGCCGCAGCAGTTTTCCAGGTCCTTGGCCCTGACCAGGTAAACCCCGATGTCCGCCTCCATGGTCCAACCGTATGCGCCATGTAGAACCATGGCCTCGTAGCACACCTCGTTATAGGTTTGGTTGGCCTTTATTTTGGCCATGCCGCTATCTACCAAATACGGCATGCCTTGGCTGATTTTCCAGGCGGCCCGGTACACTAGGTTTCGCAAACCGTCTATCTGGGTGAGCATGTCCACCAACTTGTGTTGCACCACCTGAAAGGATCCGATGGTTCTGTCGAACTGCTTGCGCTCCTTGGCGTATTTGGCGGTCATGTCCAAGGCGGCCTGGGCCCCGCCCAGCATTTCGGCGGCCTTGAGCACCGCGCCCTTGGCCAATAGGTCCTTCAGCATCTGGTCGCCGCCGTCGTCCATGCCAATGGCGCTGTCCTTATCCACGGCCACGCCGTCCAAGACCACCTCGTAGTATTTCTTGGTCCCGATGGTGGGCATGAGGTTGACGGAGATGCCTTGGACGCCCGGCGGCAGCAAGAAGAACCCGAGTTTGTCCTCGCCGGAGGCGGCTATGCCGCAGGCGCACACGATCAGGTGGTCGGCCTGCCCGGCGTAGGGCACGAAAATTTTGCGGCCGTTCAAAATTATCTTGTCGTCTCGCCTTTCATATTCCGTGGCGATTTTCACGGCGCTGAAATCGTCGTCCTCTTCCAGCAAAGCCAAAGAGCAGATATCGCCCTTGTTGGCGATTTTTTTCAGCACGGCCTTTTTCTGCTTCTCGGTGCCGAATTCCTCCACAAGGTCCGCGCACAGTGCCGAGGCCTCGAAAAACGGCACCTCCACCGCGTGCCTGCCGATCTCCTCCATAACCAACACTGCGTCAAAAAAGTCACCCTCCTGGCCCATGTATTTCTCGGATATGCACAACCCGGCGTAGCCCAGGCCGACCATCTTTTTCCATATCTTTTGGTCGTACCCTCCTGATTCCCAGTAAATGTCCCGAGTGTTTTCCAGGGAGGCTTCCTTTACGAACAATTCCCTGGCTGATTTTTTTATAAGGTTCCTGTCTTTTTCAATTTCAAAATCCACGGCCGGCTCCTATAAATTGCATCACTTCATCCATCATTTTATTCCGCCGAGACCCTGAGGCCGTACTTGGCCACGATATTGCGCATGGTGTTGGTCGTCCCCCCGGCGGTGTTGATGGCCGGGCCGGACCAGTATAAATTTTCGACCACCCCTTTAAGTTTGCGCCACCTGCTTTTTCGGTTGCTGGGCAGCATCTGGGAGTAGGGCCCGATCATCTCGGTGCCGAACGTGGCCAGCCGTTTCACCAGTCCGTCCAGGTTGGCCTTGTCACGAGAAGGCTCGTAAATGATCCGCTCGCCACGGCTGATCTTCCAGGCCGTCTCGCAGGAGCAAAGGATGAGGGCCTCTATCTCCAAATCCAGGGTGACCAGCGAGTGCTTTATATGGGCGTTACCCAGCAAGTTGTGTTGGATGGCGAACCGCTTCAGCTCGTCCAGGATTCTTTTAAGCTTGGCCCCGTAGCGCACTCCGATGCTGCGCTCAAAGGAAAGGGCCTTCATGATCACTTCCCAGCCCTGGCCCTCGGCCCCCACCAGGTTCTCTTGGCCCAGTTCAACGTTGTTCATGAATATTTCGTTGAAATGGTGGTGGCCCAGAATGTTGATGACCGGCTTCACTTCCACGCCGGGGCTGTTCATGTCCAGGATGAACAAGCTTATGCCGTGATGCTTTTTGGGCGCCTCGCGGTCGGTGCGGGCCGCCAGCCAGCACCACCGCGAGCGATGGGCGGCGCTGGTCCATATCTTTTGGCCGTTTAGGAGGTACTTGTCGCCTTGGCGCTGGGCGTAGGTCTGCAAACTGGCCAGGTCCGAGCCCGAGTCGGGCTCACTGTACCCGGTGCACCACACCCCATCCTCGCTACCGCTGGCTATGTCCGGCAGGTGCTTTTTCTTTTGCTCGTCGCTGCCGTAGATCATCAGGGTGGGGCCCACCCAGGCCGTGCCGCCGATGCCCATGCCCGCGCCGGGTATGCCCCAATAGCCCACCTCGTAGTTGAAGACCACCTGCTCCTCGAAAGTGGCTCCCATTCCGCCGTATTCCTTGGGCCAGCTAACGGTAAGCCATCCCTTTTGGCCCAGTTTCCTGGCGGTCTTCATGGCCAGGGCCCAGTGGTCGTCGTAGTGTTCATCATCGCCATAGAGGCTGATGTAGTCCTCGGGTAATTCGTTTTTTACGAACTCGCGCAACTCGCTACGAAATTTTTCCGCCTGGTGGCTAAAATTAAAATTCATTTCCGTCTCTCTCACTAAAAAGGCATCTGCCGGCCGAATATCTTTATTCTCCCAGGCCCTTTTTTCGGACCAAAAGCGTCTTGTCGCCCTGCTGCACCACCTCGCCCTTTTGGTTCACCAACTTGGTGTCGAACACCACGATACCCATGTCGTCCTTGTTTATATCCTTCTTGCTTTTCACATATTGCTCGACATGAATGGTGTCGCCGATCTTGATGGGCTTGTGGAAATTCCAGGTCATTCCCATAAAGGCAACCACAGTGTCGGCCAGATGCCCCAGGGTGGCGGACAGTCCGGTGTGCACCACGAAGCCCAGCGCCCCGTGGGCTATGCGCTCGCCGAAGATCGAATCCTTGGCGTACTCCTTGTCGGTGTGTATGGAGTTGAAATCCCATGACAAGCCCGCGAAGGCCACGATGTCGGCCTCGGTTATGGTCCGGCACCTGGTCTCGAAGTAAGCCCCCACTTCGAATTCCTCATAAAACAACGATCGCATTTTTGCGGTTCCTTTTCTTGATTCCGTTCCGGCTAATTTTTTTGACGCGCGATGGCGGAGTTATCAGAGGGACACCTCGATGTCCTTGAAGGCTCCTTCCTCCAGCATTATTGCGAGGTCTTTTTTCATAATCTTGCCGGTGCCGCTGTAAGGAAGCTTGTCGGTTATGATTACCTTTCTTACTTTTTTATATCCGGCCACTCGATCATTCACATACTCGATTATCTCCTTGCCTTCCAACTTGGAGCCAGCCTTCAGGACCACGAAAGCCACGGGGATTTCACCGGCCCGTACGTCCTTCTGGCCCACAACCGTGGTCTCGGATATCTCAGGATGAGCGCAAAGGACTTCTTCCAACATGCGTGGCGCGATGTTGTATCCTTTATAGATGATGATGTCCTTGAGCCGGCCGGTGATGTAGAAATAGCCATCTTCATCCATGCGGCCTATGTCCCCGGTGTAGATCCAGCCGTCCCTGAAATTTTCCGCCGTTTCCTCCGGCAAGTTCAGGTACCCCTTGGAAACCTGGTACCCGTTATGCACCACTTCGCCTTCTTCGCCCGGGGGCACCTCCACTGACTTGTCGCCGGGGTTGACTATCCTCACGTCGGTGTAGGGCAGCGGCACTCCGATGGAGCCCCACTTGCGTATGCTGGATTTGTTGGAGAAGTTTTTCACCGAGGCCATGGTGGCCTCGGTCAGGGAGTAGCCTTCGGCGATCACCCCACCGATCTTCTGCTCGAAGCTTGTGCCCAGGGCCACGCTGCAGGGAGCACCGCCGGTGGTCCACACCCGTATGGAGGACAGGTCCGTCTTGTCGATATCCGGCGATTCCAGCATCATGGTCATCATTTGCGGCGCGCCGCCAGCGAAGGACACCTTCCACTTTTTGATGATATCGAAGGCCTTTTTGATATTAAGCTCAGGCACCGGAATGATGGTCATGGCCCCCATGACCAGTGATTGCAGATGCGCCAAAAACCCCATCATGTGGGTCCAGGGCGCCGCAGCCATGGCCGAGTCTATGCCGTAGCGTATGGGGAAATCCCAACCTTCCTGCAAATCCTGTTCATCGTTTTCAAATTTCAGCAAACCATCGCCATCCACCTGGGGATAAACACCGGTGTAGGTGGCATGATACAAAATTGAACTGCACACCGCATTTTGGTGCGTTATCATAACTCCCTTGGGCTTTCCCGTTGTGCCCGAGGTATAGATTATCGCCGCCAGATCTTCCCGAGGATTTATCTTTTCATGATCAAATTTATTTTGATCGAACACTTCGCTAAAGTTTACGAAGGATTCTTCATAATTTTTCTTCGCCGGCCTAAACAACTCCAGCTTCAACTCCCCATCTCTTTCGAAAACGATCACCTTTTCCAGCAGCGTATTGCCCGTATTAATTATTTCTTTTAAAATTGGTAATTTGTCGTCCGAAACAATTGCTATTTTGGCCTTTGAATCGGCAAGTTGATATTCTAACTCATCTTTTATTAATATGGGATTGCAGGATACATAGGTTGCGCCCGCAGCAAAGATGGCATACATGCTGATGATTACTTCCGGATAATTTCTTGCATATATGGCCACGGTATCGTATTTTTTAAGGCCCAGTTTGTTGGCCAGCCCACCGGCGAACATATTGCATAGTTTTAGCAGTTCTTTGTAGCTTAATATGAGGTTTTCTCTTTCATATAAAACCGCAGTTGCATCGCCGTAATGTTTAGCGCTTGATCTGAGAAAATCGAAAAGAGAAACTTCAGGCATAGTGTATTGGTCATATGCCCGCTTAATTCTTTCCGGATAAGCATGAAACCAAGGGCGGTTTTTCAACTCTTCAACACTGGTGATTTTCATTTCAAACTAACCTTTGACTGGTTATCCGCTACTTTCCGGTCAGATTAGGCAGCCAAAGGGCCAAGTCCGGCCAGAAGATGATAATTATCAAGCACAGGGCCTGTAGCATCACGTAAGGCACGATTGATCGATACAGATCAACCATTTTAATCCCAGGCGGCACGACGCCCTTCATTATAAACAGGTTGAAGCCGAAGGGCGGGGTTATGTAGGCCATTTCCATGTTGATGGTGAACAGGATGCCGAACCACACAGGGTCGAAGCCCAATTCCTTTACGATGGGTATGAAAATCGGAGTGGTCAGCATGATGATTCCCGCAGGGTCCAGGACCATGCCCAGCAGGAAGAAGGTGAGTTGCATTCCCGCCAGGACCCACCAGCGCCCCATGTCCAGGTAATCGATTCCCTGCTTGACCAAATCCGGTACGCCCGCGTAGGCCAGAATGTGAGTGAAGGCTACCGCCCCAATCATGATCCATAGCACCATGGCGTTGAGCGACACCGTGGCGATCATGGCGTCTTTTATGTTTTTAACGCTGGCCTTTTTTTGGATCATGGCGCAGATCAGTGAGCCCAGGGCGCCTATGCCGGCCGCCTCGGTGGGAGTGGCCGCCCCGGTATATATGGAACCCAGCACCAAAACAATCAGAACGGCGGGCAGCACCACGCCCTTGCAGGCTATCATTTTCTCCTTAAAGGAATATTTTTCTTTAACCGGCGGCCCTAATCTTGGATTGAAAAAGCATCTTATCAATATGTATAAGCAGAATATCACCGCCATCAGAATGCCGGGGATGATGCCCCCCATGAACAACTTTCCGATGGACACCTCGGCCATTGAGCCGTAGATGATCATGATGATGCTGGGCGGAATGAGAATGCCCAAGGCCCCCCCGGCGGAGATGCATCCGGTGGCCATTTCCTTGCTGTAACCTCTTTTCAACATCGAAGGTAGGGCGATCAGTCCCATGCTGATGGTGGCCACCGAGCTGATGCCCGCCATGGCCGCGAAGATAGCGCAAATCACCACCGTTCCCGCCGCCAACCCTCCCGGTATGTGCCCCAACCACTTGTAAACCATTTCATACAATTCATCGGCCAGGCCGGTGTTTTTGAGCACGTTGGACATGAAGATGAACAGGGGGATGGCCAGCAGGATGAAGCTGGTGCTTTCGGCGTAGGCCGTGTTGGCCAGCATGTACAGGCCGTTGAAGCCCCACAGATAGATCACCCCGGCCACCGCCCCGCCCCCCAAAGCGAAACCCACCGGCACCCCGGCAAGCAACAACACCCCTAGGCCCAGGGTTATGGCGATCACCACAAAAGCGCTTTCCATGTTTTTACAACCGCCTTAAAAGTGAGAGTCCAAAAGGTTAAAATCTTCTCGGTTAAAAATTAGGTTGAGTACATTGCGGATCATCCTGGCCACCGCCTGCAACAGAAGCAAACTTGCCCCGATGGGCACCAAGGCCAGGCTGTAATACATGGGAACTTCCATGAAGGTCATGGACTTCTCGTTGCCCAGGTAGGCGTCGATCGCTAGCTCTCCTCCCTTCCAAATCAACACCAAAAGGAAGACGATAACGATCCACCACGTAGCCATTTCGATTACGGCCCTTTTCTTGAAATTGTATTTTCTGTAGATGATGTCCACCCGGATGTGCTTGTCCACCAGGAGGGTGTAGCCGCCGCCCAGCATGGTTGCAAAGCATAATCCGTATTGACATAGCTCTCCGGACCATATGGTGGGGGCGTTGAAAATGTAACGGCTCACCACCTCGTAGGACATCATCAGGACCACTATCCCGATAACGTAGCTGCTCAGTTTGCCGGCCCAGATGTTGACGGAATCGATGCAAGCGCAAAGGGCGGTTAGTTTTTGGTACTTTTCGGCTGCCACTTTCAACCTTGCTTTCTTGAGGCGGGGGGAACCCGGCTCCCCCCGCCTCAAAACCTTACTTGCCTTTTTTCCCCTTCAGGTAGTTCTCGATCAGGACTACGGCCTTCTTCAACTCCGGTGATTGTTCAGCGGTCTTTTTCCAGTCCTCGCGGGCCAGGGCGTAGAGTTTTTCCTGGTCGGCCTTGCTCAACTCCACGATCTTGATGTTCTTGTCCTTGGCTGTGCGCATCGCGTCATTGTTCCACTTTTCAGACCACAGGGCCGAAAGCAGGCAAGTCTCCTCACAAGCCCTTTCCAAGGCCTGCTGAGTTTCCGGGGGCAGCGATTTCCACAGCTTCAGGTTCATGTACAGGTCCACCGGATTGGGCGTATGGATTCCCGGCAGCACGACATTGGTGGTAACTTCAAAGAACTTGTAGGTGTCCAGGACGTAATAGGGGTAGATAACCCCGTCGATGGTCCCCCGCTTCATGGCGGCATACATCTCCGTGCCGGGCATGGCCACCGGTGAAGCGCCCAATTGTTTGACCAGCGAGGCATCCACGCTCATTGCGCGGATCTTCTTGCCCTTCAGGCTGTCCAGGCCGGTCACGTCAAAGTTGGTCATTAAGCCCATGGAACCGCTGAAGGTGGTGCCCAGCAGCCATACGCCTTTCACGCCGTTGGCTTCCCGCAACAAGTCCAGGTAGCCACCGTTGTAGAAGAGGTCGTAGGCGTCCTCGGGCGAGCTCCAGGTCAAGGGTAGAAACTCGCTCTTTACTGCCGGAACAATGCCGCCATAGTAAATGGAGGCCGCGTAAAGCGCGTCCACCATACCCTTGGAAACCGCGGTATAAGCCTCTTTCACCTTCACCAACTGGTTGGGCCAGAACAATTTGACTTCCACCTTACCCTTGGTGTATTTGTCCACCTTCTTGGCGAAAGTCTTGACCATCAAGCCACCGTTGCTAGTCTCTGGGTAAACGCACTGGAGCCGGATGACCTTCTTGGCCGCCTGGGCGCTGGCCACGCAAAGCATCAGACTAAAACAAATCAGCGCCGCCGTAGTTATGGTCTTCACCAATTTAGATTTCATGGCAGAACACTCCTTTCCTAACCAAACCAAAAAAATTAACCTAGCTGTCATCTTCATGCTGCCAATCAATTACCTTGAGACAATATCTCGATTCAAATCCGCGAACCGAATTCCCGCTTGCCGCTTGCTCGTTGGCGTCTTATCCCTCAAAGTCGCCGTCTGTCTGGATGTTGCGCGACACATTACCGCGCACATCTTTATTCCTTATCCGGACCAATCAACCTCGCTTTTCTCCGATCACATCCATGCTCTTTTTTGTCGTCATAATGTTTATCCTCAGCCACTTTTCGCTTTATTAGAACTTAGCCAAACTCACCACGAACAGATGGATTACCTAA
Source organism: Pseudomonadota bacterium (assembly GCA_018819925.1). Classification (GTDB taxonomy): domain Bacteria; phylum Desulfobacterota; class Desulfarculia; order Desulfarculales; family Desulfarculaceae; genus Desulfoferula. Next base: position 10,250 of record JAHJPG010000109.1, on the reverse strand, counting down.
GCGTGTCCCCGTCGTCACCTAATCCAGGCCCACGATGGATATGGCCGCCACGTTTTGGTGAGGCATGCCGCCCAGGTTGTGGGTCAGCCCCAGGCGGGCGTTTTTCACTTTGCGCTCCTCGGGCACCCGCTCCAGCAGTTGCTCGTACATGGCGTAGACCATGCGCAGTCCCGAGGCCCCGATGGGATGGCCGAAGCACTTGAGGCCACCGTCCACCTGGCAGGGCAAGTCCCCGTCCAGGTCGTAAAAGCCGCTCATGATGTCGTCGTAGGCCCCGCCCTTGGGCGATATGTGCAAATCCTCCATGGTCACCATCTCGGTGATGGAGAAGCAGTCATGCACCTCGCACATGCCCAATTCCTCGCGGGGGTCCACGATGCCAGCCTCCTGGTAGGCGCGGGTGGCGGCTATGCGGGTGGTGGTGAAGTGCGATCCGTCCCAGGTGTTGGCGATGGCCTCCTCGCCGGAACTGGCCGACACCGACAGGGCCTTGATCTTCACGATGTTCTGGTTTGGCTTCAGGGCCTTGGCGATATCGGGGGTGGTCACGATGGCGCAGGCCGATCCGTCGCTGACCCCGCAGCAGTCGTACAGCCCCAACGGATAGGCCACCATGGGCGCGGCCTTGATCTGCTCTTCGGTGACCACCTTGCGTAAATGGGCCTTGGGATTCATGGCTCCGTTGGCGTGGCTCTTGGCCGAGACATGGGCGATGGCGTCCTTGATCTTGTCCATGGGCAGGCCCCACTTGGCGCTGTAGGCGGTGGCCAACTGAGCGAACATGCCCGGCGCGGACATGTTGGCCCAAGTCATGTGGGCCTTTATGCCCCTGGCCGCTCCACCGGGCAGGCCGCCATAGCCGGTGTCCTTGAGCTTTTCCACCCCAAGGGCCAGCACGATGTCGTAGACTCCGGCGGCCACCGAATAGCATGCCGCCCGCAAGGCCTCGGTGGCGGTGGCGCAGTAGTTTTCCAGCCGTGTGACCGGTATGTAGGGCAGCTTGAGAGCCACGGCCAGGGGAACCGCCGACTTGCCCAGGTTAACTTCGTCGAAGTTGGTGCCCACGTAGGCGGCCTGGATTTCCTCTTTACCGATGCCCGCGTCAACCAGGCATTCGATAAAGGACTCCACCGCCAGATCCTCTGAAAAGGACTCCCACCGCTCCCCGAAACGGCTGCATCCCATGCCCAGAATCGCCACTTTATCCTTAATGCCGGTGGCCATTTATTTTCCCTCCATCAAGGGGACGGCCTTCCAGAAATATCCGGAGATGTCCCTTTTCTGATCAAAGTATTTCCGGCGGAAGCTCATGGAGACGGGATTTCCGACGCTCAGGGAATCCAAATCGCAGTCGATGAAATCGAACATCATCTTGCCGCCGCCTTCAAAATCCACCTGTCCGGAAATGGCCGGCGGATTCAGGCTGGCGGCCAGCATGTCCCCGGTGAAGCTGGCGATCCGGCCAAGTTTGTCGGAGAAAAGATAGTCCTCGGTCTGGTCCACTGCCCCGCACTGCGGGTTTACGCATATGCGCTGGGGCGGCAGTTGGACCATGCCGCACTGGGTGCACCGGGAGCCGCACAGGCCGAACACCATCTTGCGGGAGCGCCACAGGGCGGACCACCTGGTCCACAAATCCTCCTCGGAGCGCATACCCACCTCGACCGGCATGATGTCGCGCCACACCAAGTACTTGTTGTAGTTGTCCAAGAGCATCTTTTCGGCCAGGCATTGGGCCACGCTTTTTTGGGTGGCGCGGCCCAGGATTTTTTCGGTGGCCTCGAAATAGAGCGCGTCGCAACCGCTGCCGAAGCTGACCACCAAAATCTTGTCCCCCGGCTGGGCCTTGTCCAAGGCGTCGGCCAGCATGAGCAAGGACTGAGCCGCCCCGCTGTGGCCTATCTCCATCTGGAAGTTGCCGTGGTCGCGGCCCTCGGGAATGTCCAACAACTTGTTCAATTTCTTGCGGGCCGCCCCGTAGTGGCAGTCGTAGATCACGTCGCTGAACTGGTCCATCTTCAGGCCGTATTTTTTGAGCAGCCCGCCCACCACCTCGGGGATGAATTGCTCGAACCCCAGGTCGCGAATCCAGCGGTCCTCCCACTGGCGGTCGAACTTGGAAAACTGGCCCCGGTAGTGATCCGCGAAGTCGTGGGTGATGGAGTAGGAGCCCTTGAACTCGGCGATGACATTTTCATTTCCCACCACAAAGGCAGCAGCGGCATCGCCGAAGATCATCTCTTGGGGCGAAGCCGGTTTGCCCAGCCGGGTGTCGCAGGCTGTCACCATCACCTTGGACAAGCGCCCGGCCTCCAGCCCCTCTATGGCGGTGAGCAGGGCAGTGGTCCCCGCCTTGAGCCCGCCGGAAAAATCCGAGCTGCGCACGTCGCTGTCCAGAGCCAGCGCGCCGGCCACGATCCCCGCGTTGAGCCTCTCCTTGTAGGGCATTGTGGTGGAGGCAAAATAGACCCCGTCCAACTGCGAACGCCCGATGCCGCAGAGGGCGTTGAGGCTGGCGGCCACGGCCATGGTCACGCTGTCCTCGTCGACGTTGGCCACCGCCTTTTCGCCTTTGGCGTGAGCCGCGTTACCGGGGTTCATCCAACCCATGGCTTGGTAGATGGTTTTTCTATTCAATCGGTAGCGCGGTATATAGGCGCCGTATGAGCAAATGCCGACCATTATTTTTTCCCTCGACTTGCTTAAAAAAATATCACCGTTGCGAATTGATTCTCTCGGTAAGCAACGGAACAAATTCCAACAGGTCGTCCACCACCCCCACGTCGGCCACCTGGAAAATGGGAGCCTTGCTGTTTTTGTTGACGGCCACGATGAAGGGATTCCCCTTGAGGCCGCCCAGGTGCTGGAAGGACCCGCTGATACCCAGGGCCAGGTAGATCTTGGGCTTGACCGTCTTGCCGGAGGTGCCAACCTGCCGGGCCTTCTCCAGCCATTTGGCGTCCACGATGGGCCGGGAGCAGGACACCACCCCTCCCAAGGCCTTGGCCAACTCCTCGGCAATCTCTATGTTGTCCTCGTCCTCTATCCCTCGGCCCGCCGACACCAGGATCTCTTCCTTGGTGATGTCCACGTCGCCGGCCTCGGCCTCCACGATCTCGAGGAAGCGCCGGCCGCAGGCGAGGTCGCCTATCTCCGAAGACCTATCCTGCACTTCACCGGGGGCCCCGTCTTCCAAGGCCGGGAAGGCCCCGGAACGGATGCTCAACACCGCGCCGCCGGAGATATCGCAGCTAACGTGGGTGCTGACCTGGCCCCCGTATTCCTCGCGCACCAGCGTTAGCGCCCCGTCCCGGGGGGCCGTCATGGCCACCACGTCGGAAACGAAAGAGGAGTTCAGCTTCACCGACAGGCCGGGCCCCAGGTCCATGCCCAAGGTGTCGTGGGCCAACAAGAGCACCGCCTCGGACGGCAAAACCTCGACCAGGCATTTACGCACCGCCTCGGCGTTGGGATAGGCCAGATCCTGGTGGGCCAGCTTCCACACCTCGGGGCAGCGGGAGGCCATCTCTTGGCAGACCCGGTCCAGCACCTCGCCCCAGCCAGTGACGATGGCGGTCACCGGTCCATCCGGTGACAGGATTCGCGCGGCGGAAAGCAGTTCCAGGGCCGAATCGGCGGCCTGGCCGTCGCGGTGCGCCACGTAGATGAAAACTTGATGGACCATCACTGAATCACTCCCCTGCCCTTGAGGCGTGCGATGAGTTGGTCCGCCATCTCCTCCCTGCTGCCTTGCAAAATCTCCGCGCCCTCGCCCATCTCCGGTACGAAGTAGTCCAGCTTGCGCACCTTGGCCCCGGCCTCGCCCACCGTGGCCGGGTCCACTCCTAGCTGGGCGGCGCCCAGCACCGGCACCTGAACCGAAGCGGTCTTGCGGATGCCCCGGATGCCCACGTAGCGCGGCTCGTTGATGCCGGTCTGGATGGAGAGCGCGCAGGGCAGGTCGATCTCGTTGATCTCCAGGTTGCCCCCGTCGATCTCCCGGGCGATCTTTAGCTTTTTGCCGTCCATGACCCGCACCCGCACCACCAAAGAGGCGTAGGGCACATCCAGCATGGCCGCCAGCATGCCCCCCACCTGGGCGGCGGCGTCCTCGGCCTGGGCTCCGGTGAGGATCAGGTCGTAGCTGCCCCGGCGGGCGGCGTGGGCAAGTATGGCCGCCACGCCCCGGCCGTCTGAGTAGTGGAAGGCCTCGTCATCCAAAAGATTGCCCGCGTCGGCCCCCATGGCCAGCTCGCGCCGGATGATCTCGTCGGACTCCTCGTCGCCCACCGAGACCACGGTTACCGAGCCCCCGTGCTCCTCCACCAACTGGATGGCCTCTTCCACCGCGTAGTTGTCCCACTCGTTGACCGAGTAGACCAAGTCGTCCCGCTCTATGTCGCTCCCGTCGCGGCTGACCACGATCTCGTTTTCCGCCGGGTCCGGGACTTTTTTCACGCACACCAAAATTTCCATGTTCAACCTTTCGCGTCCCGCCGCCCTTGTCCCCCCTGGGGCAGGTGACGCTCAACCAACTCCATCAGGTCGATGACTTCCATTTCCTGGTCCAGGCCCGCGATCTTCAGGGCATCCTCGATGTTGGCCAGACAGAAGGGGCAGGCGGTAACGATGACCTCGGCCCCGGCCTCCCTGGCCATGCCCACCCGCACCACCCCGATGCGCTGCTCTTCCTCTGGCTCGTAGAAAAGGGCCAGCCCTCCCCCGCCGCAGCAAAAGGAGCGGTCGCGGCAGTTGCCCACCATCTCCACCCGGCGCAGGCCGGGGATGGCGTCGATGACCCGGCGTGGCTCATCGTAGAGGCCGTTGTGCCGCCCCAAATAGCAGGGGTCGTGATACACAACCGTCTTTCCCGTGTACTCGCCTCGCTCCAAGGCAAACTCGTTCTGCACGATCTTTCGGCTCAACAACTGGCTGAGGTGCATCACCGGAGGAATGCCCCGGTAGTCGTTTTTTAGGGCGTTGTAGTCGTGGGGGTCGGCGGTGACAATGCGGGCCGCCCCTGAATTCAAGATCGCCTCGGTGTTGGCGTCGCGCAGGGCCAGGAACAAGGACTCCTCGCCGAAGCGGCGCACCTCGTGGCCGCTGTCGCTCTCGGCCTTGCCCAACACCCCGAACTCCACCCCAGCGTGGCGCAGCACCCTGGCCGTGGCTTGGGCGATGCGCTGCATGCGGTCGTCGTAGGATGAGACGCTGCCCACGAAATACAGGGTGTCCACCGGCTCTTTTTCGCTGGTGACAATGACCGCGAACTCATCGGCCAATTCCTTGGCCCAGTCGGCCCGGATTCTTTGGCTCTTGCCCCAGGGATTGCCCCGCTTCTCCAAAGCGCCCAGGGGCTTTTGCAAAGATTGGGGCACCCGCCCCTGGTCCACCAGGCCCCGCCGCAAATCCACGATCTTGTCGATGTATTCGATGCCCAGGGGGCATTCCTGTTCGCAGGCCCCGCAGGTGGTGCAAGACCATATCTCGTCCTCGCCGTAGATGCCGCCCACCAGGGCCTGCCGCGCCTCCATCGCTTTGCCCCATAGGGGATATTTGGCGTACACGCGGTCCCGAGCCTTGATGGTGAAAAAGCGCGGCGAAAGGGGCCGCTTTACTCGGTTGGCTGGACAGCGGTCCGAGCAGCGCCCGCAATCGGCGCAGGTGTAAAAGTCCAGGATGTGCTTCCAGGTGAAGTGCTCCAGCTTGCTCACCCCGAACTCGGGCAGGTCGTCAAGCCGGTCCTCGTCCACTCCATATCGCACCGGCTTCACCTTGCCTGGGTGCAGGCGCATGAAAAATACGTTGAACAGAGAGGTGAGCACGTGGAAGTGCTTGCCCAGGGGCAAGAAGCACAGGAAGAAGAAAAAGACCACTTCGTGCACAAAGTAGGAGACCGAGTTCACCGCCTGCAGAACGGGCAGGCCCAGGCCGCCCATCAACGCCCTGCCGGCCCAGAGCAGGGTCAGGGGCGGCGCGCTCACGGCCGCCCCGGCGCGGGCTTGGGCCATTTGCAGGCTGGCCTCGAAAAGGCTTTCGGAAACCACCAGGGCGCAGATGAGCCCCGGCACCAACAGGGCCTCGCCCAGGTGGTCCTTGCCCAGGGCCGGGGGCGCCTGGTAGCGGGCGGGCCGGAATACGCCGCGCCGCACCGCCGCGATCACGCAGGCGATGAACACCCAGGTGGCGGCGTAATCCTTGACCAGATTGTAGGCCGCGCCGGTTTGGCCTCCCAGGCCCGGCAGCGCCGCCCCATCCCAAAAGCCTATTAGTATTAGTTGCAGGGAGCGAGCCCCCAGGAGCACAAACCCGGCGAAGATGAAGATGTGAATCATCCCCGCCAGCAAATAGCGCGGCTGGCGCCACTGGCCCAGCCAAATCTGGAGCACCTTGCCTATTCGGGCGCCGATACGGTCTACCCGCTGGTCGGGGGCGGCCCGGAAAAGCGGGACCAGACGTCTATAGAGGATATAGGCGAAGAGACAGATGCCGGCGCAGGTAATTAAAATATATACAAACGCCATCGGTACACCCCAAACGGCCGTGTCGGCCGGTGGAACCAAGGCGTTGTGCATATTGTTAATCAATTCTCTTTGCCCTACCCGTCAGGTAATCCGCGATTTCCAACCAAATTTTTGCTCGGTACACACTTAATGTTTGGCCTATCGCCCGCCGGAAACTATGAGCACCTGACCAGACACGTAATCCGACAAAGGCGAAGCCAGGAACAAAATCCCCCGGGCCGCCTCATTGGCCGTGCCCGGGCGCCCCAAGGGGATGCTTTTCTTCAGGGCCTCCTGATTTGCCTTGGGGATGCCTGCGGGCACCTTGATCTCACCGATGGTCACCGAGCCTCCGCCGTCCTTTTCGGCGGTCAGGCGGGTCTCGATCCAGGCGTAGGCCACGGCGTTGACGCAGACGTTGTAGCGGCCCCACTCTTTGGACAGGGTCTTGGACAAGCCGATGATCCCCGACTTGGCGGTGGCATAGTTGGACTGGCCGGCGTTGCCGTTCACACCCGCAGTGGAGCTGACATTCACCACCTTGCGTATGACCTGCTGGCCCGCGGACTTCTCCTTCTTGGCCGCTTGGCGGATAAAAGGCGCGGCGGCCCGCAAGATGCGGAATGGTGCGGTGCAGTGGACCGCGAAGATTTTCTCCCACTGCTCGTCGGTCATGTGCTGGATCACTGAATCCCAGGTGAAGCCAGCGTTGTTCACGATGACGTCGATACCCCCGAAGTTGTCCAGGGCCGCTTTAATGAAACCGTCGGCGAAACCCGGGTCGGTGACGTCCCCCACATAGGCCACGGCCTCGCCGCCCTGGGACTTGATGGTGGCCACCACTTCCTCGGCCGGGGCTTGGTCCAGGTCGGAAATCACCACCTTGCCGCCCTCGGCCGCCATCATCAGTGCGCCCTCGCGGCCGATTCCCCTGCCGGAGCCGGTTATCAGACAAACCTTGCCATCAAGCATTTTTTCCATTTGTAAGCTCCTGTTGCATTTTTTTCGGCCCAACGGAGTAGGCAGGCTACGGTCAAGACGGCTGGTTCCCCCCAACAAATAAAAATCTTCATTTTTTGTTTTGCCGCCTCTTGGTAGCCTGCCAACCCCGGGCCGGTTAATCTTGGGAACCCGAGTTCCCGTCTCCCAAAAATTCGCACGGCCAAACCTGCGGGCATGCAGATCAGTAGCCGGTAAAAACCCCACCTAGGCCAGGCGCACTTATGCCTTCCAAGATTTGTGCCAATCTCGTCCGCCGAGGTTGCGGAGAGCAACCTGTTGTTTTAACTATTGATTTTATTTGCAGGGTCGGGAGTGGCCCAGACGGAGCAGCAAATTGGTGAATAGAATTCTATACGTTTTAGGATTACCGACTAAAGACGTTGAAAATATGGGACAATTCCTGCCGTATACAATGCTCTACATGTATAAATTCATATTCAATCCAAAAATTACCACAACTCCTTTACTAATATCGCGTCCAAAGAACCTTAGTACCGTTGGTGGCTGAAAAATGGATCGTATCCCTTGGAGAGTCTGCGGAGCGAAGAGAGCATCACCGAGCCTTGCCCCCGGTAAGGGATAGCCCCCTGCCTGCAAGAGCGGGTTTTAGCCGCCAGCGGCCTGGGTGGCGATCGCCTCCAACTCCTCCCATTGGGAAAAGGCCTCCTCCAGCGCTTGCTCCAGTTCCGCCAGCCGGGCGCTAATGGCCGCCGCCTCCTTGCCGCCCTTGGCGTACAGCTCGGGGTCGGAAACTCGCTCATGCAACTGGGCCTGCTCCCGCTCCAAGGCCTCGATCCTTTGGGGTAGCTCTGCCAGCTCAAGCTTTTGCTTGAAGGTTAACGTCCGGGGCCGGTCCTGGGGGGGCCGCTTCCTTGCCTTGGAGGGCCTGGGAGGCTTGGGTTGGGCCGGAGCCGATTCAATAGCACGCTGGGCCAGCCAATCGTCATAGCCACCCGCGTACTCGCCCACCAGACCCCCGCCTTCCAAGACCAGGGTGCTGGCCGCCACGTTGTTGAGGAATTGGCGGTCGTGGCTGACCAAAAGCACCGTGCCCTCGAATTCCACCAAGAGATTTTCAAGCAATAACAAGGTGTCGCGGTCCAGGTCGTTGGTAGGCTCGTCCAGCACCAGAAGGTTGGCCGGCTTGGCGAACAGCTTGGCCAAAAGCAGGCGATTGCGCTCGCCGCCGGAAAGGACGCGAACCGGGCTGTGGGCGCGGTCGGCGGTAAAGAGAAAATCCTTGAGGTAGCTGATAACGTGACGCTGGCGGCCGCCGATGAGGAGAGAGTCATGCCCTTCCGACAGGTTCTCCTGAACGGTTTTTTCCTGGTCCAGTTCTTCGCGCATTTGGTCGAAGTAGGCTATTTCCAGGTTGGCCCCCTGGCGGATGCTCCCGGACTGGGGATCGAGGCCACCCAGGAGAATCTTGAGCAAGGTTGTCTTCCCCGAGCCGTTGGGGCCGATGATGCCTACCTTGTCGCCCCGCAGGATCAGGGTGCTGAAATCGGTGATCACCGGTGGTCCGTCGCCGTAGGCGAAGCCGACCTCGTTGACCTCGGCCACCACCTTGCCCGAGAGGTTTGCCTTCTGGGCCCGCAGCCGGGCAGAGCCCAGGACCTCCCTGCGCCGGGCCCGCTCCTGGCGCATCTGCATGAGCCTGCGCACCCGGCCCTCGTCGCGGGTGCGCCGGGCCTTGACCCCCCGGTTCAGCCACTCCTCCTCCTGAATCATTTTCTTATCAAACTTGGCTCGCTGGTCCTGCTCCATTAGCAGGGCGTCCTCCCGGCGGCGCAGGAACTCGTCATAGGGGCAGTTCCAGTCGTAGAGTTCCCCCCGGTCCAACTCCACCACCCGGGTGGCCAGGTTGCGGGCAAAGGCGCGGTCGTGGGAGATGAAGACCATGGACCCCGGGTAGCTGGACAGGAACTCCTCCAGCCAGACGATGGCGTCGATGTCCAGATGGTTGGTGGGTTCGTCCAGCAGCAATAGGTGGGGGTTCTTGGCCAGGGCCCTGGCCAAGAGCACCCGGCGCTTTAGGCCACCGGAGAGGGTCTCCATCCGGGAAAGGGGCTCCAGGCCCAGGCGGGTGAGCACCGTGCGCAACCTGCGGTCGGCCCGCCAGACTTCTTGGTCGTTGCCCTGCTCCGCGATTTGCCCGCCACCCTGCCCGCGGCGCAACTGGTTGAGGACCCGGCCCAGAGGGCCCAGGTCCTGGGCGACCACCTCGTAAACCTCGCCCTCCAGGCCGCTGGGGACATCCTGGGGCAGGTAGCCGGTTTCCAAACCCACCTCGCGGCTGATCTCTCCGGAGTCGGGCGGGACCGTTCCGGCCAGCAACTTGAGCAGGCTGGACTTGCCGGCCCCGTTGCGGCCCAAGAGGCATACCCGCTCCCCAGACTGCACTCGGAAGCCGATCCGGTCCAGGAGCTTGGGCCCCCCGAAGGCCAGGCTGACATCGAATAGATTGATCAGGGCCAAGTTGGCGCTCCGCCGCGTTTGCTGTCCTTGATTCCCATTGCCGAGGGTGGCGGAATCATACCCTGCTTCGGGCGATTCTTCACGACCGGAGACGATAATGCGGTTGCGCAACGCCAGGTGAAAAGCCGAAAAGATGGGGGCCCGGTTTGCACCAGGCCCCCGTGGGGTGATTTTTTTTAAGCGTTCAGGATCGTCTTAGAAGACGAAGCGGAACTGCACGCCCAGCAACCACTCGTTGCCCATGTCGTTGCCGGTGTTGGGGTTGTC
>JAHJPG010000108.1 GCA_018819925.1 Pseudomonadota bacterium | reverse complement strand
GTACGAGACGGCCAACCGTCACTACGCCCACGTCGACTGCCCTGGTCACGCGGACTACATCAAGAACATGATCACCGGCGCGGCCCAGATGGACGGCGCTATTTTGGTGGTCGGCGCCGACGACGGCCCCATGCCCCAGACTCGTGAGCACATTCTGCTTGCCCGTCAGGTTGGCGTGCCCGCCATCGTGGTGTTCTTGAACAAGGTGGACATGGTCGACGACGAGGAGCTCATCGAGCTGGTGGAGCTGGAGCTTCGCGAGCTTCTGGACAAGTATGATTTCCCCGGCGACGACACTCCTATCGTCAAGGGCAGCGCGCTCAAGGCCCTGAACTGCGGCTGCGGCAAGGCCGAGTGCCCGGACTGCAAGCCGATCTTCGAGCTGATGGAGGCGGTTGACTCCTTTATCCCGCAGCCCGAGCGTCAGGTTGACCTTCCGTTCCTTATGCCCATCGAGGATGTTTTCAGCATCTCGGGCCGCGGCACGGTGGTGACGGGCCGTATCGAGCGCGGGCGGGTGAAGATCGGCGACGAGGTGGCCATCGTTGGCGTGAAGCCCACTGTGAAGTCGGTTTGCACGGGCGTTGAGATGTTCCGCAAGATTCTGGACTCCGGCGAGGCTGGCGACAACATCGGCGCGCTGCTTCGCGGCATCAAGCGCGACGACGTTGAGCGCGGCCAGGTGTTGGCCAAGCCCGGCTCCATCACCCCGCACACCCGTTTCAAGGCCGAGGTTTACGTTCTCAGCAAGGAGGAGGGCGGCCGTCACACTCCGTTCTTCAACGGCTATCGGCCGCAGTTCTACTTCCGGACCACCGACGTGACCGGAGTGGTGCAGCTTCCCGAGGGCGTGGAGATGGTTATGCCTGGTGACAACGTGTCCATCGAAGGCAACCTGATCACCCCCATCGCCATGGAAAAAGAGCTTCGCTTCGCCATCCGTGAAGGCGGCCGCACCGTCGGCGCCGGGGTGGTCAGCGAAATCATCGAGTAAGCGGAGCAATAATGGCACGCGAAATCGTCCAGTTGGTGTGTACTCAGTGCAAGCGCAAGAACTACAGCACCACCAAGAACAAACGGACCACTCCGGACAAGCTTGAGTTCAAGAAATATTGCCGTTTCTGCGGCAGCCATACACCGCACCGAGAGGGCAAATAAAAAGATTTATGTTTGGTTGCAGGCCTGTAGCTCAACTAGGCTAGAGCGTCGGACTCCAAATCCGAAGGCTGGGGGTTCGATTCCCTCCAGGCCTGCCAGAACTTCTTTTGAAACCTCCGCGACGCCTGGGCGGCCGGAGGCGGGTTTCAGGGCGGGAGAGATTCAAGCGGGCGGCGGGCGTTAGCCAAAGTCCTGTGTTAAGTTGATCGCCTTGGGCGGCGGCCCGCGCTAGGGGCCGTGCGGCCAAAGGATATTAGTGCTTGCGGCGGGAGGGCCCGCCCCAGCCGCCGGGGATGGTTGATGGCCATTAAAAGTTCGAAATCCAACGAGCCCAAGGCCGCCAAGGCCGCCGAGCGCGCGGGAAAGCTGGCCAAGCGGCCGGTTGGCGCCAAGAAGCCGGCGGCTTCCAAGGCCTTCAAGGCGCCCCAGACCCCAGGGTTGTGGGAACGCGCCACTCAATTTTTGCGGGAGGTGGTCCAGGAGCTCAAAAGGGTGACCTGGCCTTCCCGCCGCCAGACCTTGTCCACCACCGGAGTGGTCTTGGCCTTGGTGGTTTTAGTCTCCATCTTCTTGGGGGTGGTTGATTTCACCCTTTCGAGGCTGATCCGGCTGATTATCGGTTAGGGGGAAACGTGGCCAAGAATTGGTACATCGTCCATACCTACTCGGGTTTTGAAAACAAGGTGCGCGACGCTCTGAAGGAGCGCATCGCCAGCCACGGCCTGTCCGACTACTTCGGGCAGGTGCTGGTGCCCATGGAGAAGGTGGTGGAGATGGTCAAAGGCCAGCGCCGCGAGTCGCAGCGCAAGTTCTACCCCGGCTACATCGTGGTGGAAATGGAGATGAACGACGAAACCTGGCACTTGGTCAAGAACACGGCCAAGGTGACCGGTTTCGTGGGCGGTAATGAAACCCGCCCCACCCACATCACCGACGATGAAGTGGCCCGCCTTCTGAACCAAATGGCCGAGGGCGCCAAACAACCCAAGCCCAAGTATAGCTTCCAAGAGGGCGACGAGGTGCGGGTGATCGACGGCCCCTTCAATAATTTCAACGGCACCGTGGAGGAGGTTTCTCCGGAGAAGGGCAAGTTGAGGGTGCTCATCAGCATCTTTGGCCGGGCCACCCCCGTGGAGCTGGAGTTCGTGCAGGTTTCCAAGGTATAGCGCCCGGCCCACGCGCCGGTGACAAAGAGGTGATTTCATGGCTAAGAAAGTCGTCGCCAACATAAAGTTGCAAATTCCCGCTGGCAAGGCCAATCCCAGCCCGCCGGTGGGCCCGGCCCTTAGCCCCCACGGGGCCAACATAATGGAGTTCTGCAAGGCCTTCAACGCCCGCACCCAGAACGAGGGCGACACCATCATCCCGGTGGTGATTACCGTCTATGCCGACCGCAGCTTCTCCTTTATCACCAAGACCCCGCCGGCGGCGGTGCTGTTGCGCAAGGCCGCGGGCGTTCCCAAGGGCTCGGGCGTGCCCAACCTGGAAAAGGTGGGCAAAATTTCCATGGCCAAGGTCAGGGAGATCGCCGAGCTGAAAATGAAGGATCTCAACACCCGGGACCTGGACTCGGCGGTGAACACCATCATGGGCACCGCCCGCTCCATGGGCCTGGATGTGATTCGCTAAACGGCCCCTTAATTACTAGAGCCCGTGGAGGCCTGGCCAGGCCGGACGCACACGGCGCTCCGCAACGAAGACGGAGAGAGATAATGGCCAAGCATGGCAAAAATTTCGCCAGCTCCCGTGAGAAGGTAGAACGCGAGGCGCGCTACGCCTTCTCCGAGGGCCTGGAAGTGGCCCTGGGCGCCAAGTACGCCAAGTTCGACGAAACCGTCGATGTGGCGGTTCGCCTAGGTGTCGACCCCCGTCACGCCGACCAGATGGTGCGTGGCACGGTGGTGCTGCCCAACGGCACCGGCAAAACGGTGCGGGTGCTGGTTTTCGCAAAGGGCGAAAAGGAAAAAGAGGCCACCGACGCCGGGGCCGACTTCGTGGGCAGCGACGAGTTGGTTGCAAAAATCACCGGCGGCTGGACCGACTTCGACCGCGCCATCGCCACCCCTGACATGATGGCCACGGTGGGCAAGCTGGGCAAGATCCTGGGCCCCCGGGGCCTGATGCCCAACACCAAGAGCGGCACGGTGACCTTCGATGTGGCCAGGGCCGTTCAGGAGGTCAAGGCCGGCAAGATCGAGTTCAGGGTGGACAAGGGCGGCGTGGTGCATGCGCCCATCGGCAAGTCCAGCTTTGGGGTGGAGAAACTCCTGGTGAACCTGAACGCCCTGGTGGAAAAGCTGATCCGCATGAAGCCGGCCAGCAGCAAGGGCACCTACGTCAAGGGCATCACCTTGTCCACCACCATGGGCCCGGGCATCAAGTTGGACACCACCGAACTGAAGACCCTGTCCGCCAAGTAAGGATGTTACGGCGGCCCAGCCGCCGAGAAGACAAAAGGGTAAACCAAACTGGACCTGTCCCGCGGAATTCAGAGAAAGCAGGTGGCCCGCAAGGGCCTTAAGGCTCCCCAGGGAGCGCCCGCCGAGACCGAAGCAAGGCAGGTGACGCAAAATAGTTCGCGACCCAACGCCACGGTTCTGAGACCGAGGCTGGTCCAGGAAACCCGCAAAGGAGGTGGAATCACGTGAACCGCGAGCAGAAGCAAGCCGTCGTCTCCGAGGTGAGCGAGCGGCTGTCCCGCGCGCGGGCCGTGGTCTTGACCGACTTCCGGGGCTTGAAAGTGGAGCAGATGACCGAACTTCGGCATCAGCTGCGCGATAAGGGCCTGGACTACATGGTGGTCAAGAACACGCTATTGCGCATGGCCGCTTCCGGCACCGCCACCGAGGCCTTGCTGGAAGGGCTGGAGGGCCCCAACGGGATGGCCCTGGGCTACGACGACCCGGTGGACCTGGCCAAGGTCCTCACCGAGTTCGCCAAGACCAACCCCAAGCTGGAGGTCAAGAATGGCCTTCTGGGGGGCAAGGTCATTTCAACGTCCCAGGTGGAAGCCCTGGCCAAGCTGCCCAGCCGCGAAGTGCTGCTGGCCCAGGTCTTGGGCACCATGAACGCGGTGCCCCAAGGGTTGGTCACGGTCATGGCTGGCATCGTACGCAGCCTGTTGAACGTGCTCAAGGCCATTGAGGAGCAAAAGGCCGAGGCGGCATAGCCCCCCGGACCAGCGAACCATTTTTTGCGTAAGCCGGCAAGGCGCCGGCTCCATTGAAAGGAATAGATAAGTCATGGCGGATATCACCAAAGCGGACGTCATCGAGTTCGTTAAGAATATGTCGGTCCTGGAACTCAGCGAGATGGTCAAGGAAATGGAAGAGGTCTTCGGCGTCAGCGCGGCCGCTCCCATGGCCATGGCCATGATGCCCGCGGGCGGCGGCGAGGCTGCGGAGGCCGAGGAGCAGACCGAGTTCGACGTGGTCCTCGAGGCGGCTGGCGACAAGAAAATCCAGGTTATCAAGGTTGTGCGGGCCATCACCGGCTTGGGCCTCAAGGAGGCCAAGGAACTGGTGGACAGCGCCCCCAAGGCGGTCAAGGAAGCCGTGGACAAGGATGAGGCCGAGAATATCAAGGGCCAGCTGGAAGAAGCCGGCGCCTCGGTCGTCGTCAAGTAGGTTCCCGTACCGACCAGCAAACCACCCCTGCTCCGCACCCGGAGGCCCTCCCGGGCCCCGGGGGCGGAGGTGGGTTACATAGGGCAACCCCCGGTGGTTCCGGGCCGTGAAAAGGCACGCACGGCCTCGGGGCAGCCGTGCGTCCGTGTCCGACGCCCCAGGGCGCGGCAACGCAAAAAGCTTTTTTCTAGGCTTCGGGCTCTGCCCGCCAAGGAGATTTTATGAGCCAGGCGACCAACGGCAATAACCCGGTCCGCAAAAACTTCGGCAAGATCTCCAAGATCATTGACATCCCCAACCTCATCGACATGCAGAAGCAGTCTTACGAGCGCTTTCTGCAGAAGGAGGTCCCCCACGAGCAAAGGCGCGAAGTGGGTTTGCACGGGGTGTTCAAGAGCGTTTTCCCCATACGTGACTTTTCCGGCACCTCTTCGCTGGAATTTGTAAGCTATACCTTCGGAGAGGTCAAGTACGATGTGGACGAGTGCCTGGCCAGGGGCATGACCTACGAGGCTCCCCTGAAGCTCACCGTGCGCCTGGTGGTGTACGACGTGGACAAGGAGACCGACACCCAGTCCATCCGCGACATCAAGGAGCAGGAGATATTTTTCGGCACCTTGCCCTTGATGACCGCCCGGGGCACCTTCATCGTCAACGGCACCGAGCGGGTGGTGGTCAGCCAGCTGCACCGGAGCCCGGGCATCTTCTTTGACCACGACAAGGGCCGCACCCACTCCAGCGGCAAACTGTTGTATTCGGCGCGGGTCATCCCCTTGCGGGGCTCCTGGATCGACCTGGAGTTCGACCACAAGGACATCCTCCACGTGCGCATCGACCGCCGGCGCAAGTTCCCGGTGACCCTGCTGCTCAAGGCTTTGGGCTACAGCGCCCAGCAGCTCTTGGAGATGATGTACCAGCACGACATCTACGAGGTGGAGGGCGACAAACTCTACCGCAAGGTGCAGTCGGAGCTTCTGGTGGGCCGCGAGGCCAGCAAGGAGATCAAGGACCCGGAGAGCGGCAAGACCCTGGTCAAGGCGGGCCGCAAGATAACCCGCCGGGCCATCAAGCGCCTGGAGGAATGCCAGGTGGGTCGCATAGAGGTGGTCGAGAGCGATCTCATTGGCCGCTTCGCCGCCATCGACCTGGCCGACCCGGTCACCGCCGAGGTGATCGTGGGCCTGAACCAGCCCATCACCGAAGACGCCATCAGCAAGATGCGCGCCGCCGGGTTGAACCTGGCGCCGGTGCTGTTCATCGACGGGGTCACTGTCTCCAGCAGCTTCCGCGACACCCTGGAGCTGGACAAGGTGGAGGACACCGACGAGGCCATAGTGGATATCTACCGCAAGCTTCGTCCCTCCAACCCCCCCACCCTGGAGGTGGCCCGCACCTTCTTCCACAATCTGTTCTTCAGCCCCGAGCACTACGACCTCAGCGCCGTGGGCCGGCTGAAGATGAACCTGCGCCTGGGATTGGATGTGCCCGAGGACGAGCGCACCCTTCGCCGCGATGACATCATGACCGCGGTCAAGGAGCTTATCCGCCTCAAGGACACCGATGGCTCGGTGGACGATATCGACCACCTGGGCAACCGCCGGGTGCGCGCGGTGGGCGAGCTGCTGGAAAACCAGTACCGCATCGGCCTGGTGCGCATGGAGCGGGCCATCAAGGAGCGCATGAGCCTGCAAGAGATCGAAGCCTTGATGCCCCATGACCTGATTAACTCCAAGCCGGCCAGCGCGGTGGTGAAGGAGTTCTTCGGCACCAGCCAGCTCAGCCAGTTCATGGACCAGAACAACCCCCTGAGCGAGGTTACCCACAAGCGCCGCCTCAGCGCCCTGGGCCCCGGCGGCCTCACCCGGGAACGGGCCGGGTTCGAGGTGCGCGACGTGCACTCCACCCACTACGGCCGCATCTGCCCCATCGAGACCCCGGAAGGTCCCAACATCGGGCTCATCGTGAGCCTGTCCACCTACGCCAGGGTGAACGACTACGGCTTCATCGAGACCCCGTATCGCACGGCGGGCGGGGGCAAGGTGAACAAGGAGGTCAAGTTCCTGAGCGCTCTGGAAGAGGGCACCCACGCCATCGCCCAGGCCAACGCTCCCCTGGACTCCAAGGGCCGCTTCGTCAACGACATCATCAGCGCGCGGCGCGAAGGCGAGTTCATGCTGGTGGGGCCGGACGAGGTGGAGTACATGGACGTCAGCCCCAACCAGTTGGTTTCGGTGGCCGCCTCCCTGGTGCCCTTTTTGGAGAACGACGACGCCAACCGCGCCCTGATGGGCTCCAACATGCAGCGTCAGGCGGTGCCCCTGCTCAGGACCGACGCCCCCTTGGTGGGCACGGGCATGGAGCCGGTGGTGGCCCGCGACAGCGGGGTGTGCGTGGTGGCCGAGGCCGACGGCGTGATCAACGACGTGGACGCCGGGCGCATCGTGGTGCGCTATGACGAGCCCTTGACCTCCGAGGCCCACAGCCAGGTGAAGATCTACAAGCTCATCAAGTTCCGCCGCAGCAACCAGAACACCTGCACCAGCCAGAAGCCCATCGTCAAACGGGGCCAGCGGGTGGTCAAGGGACAGATTCTGGCCGACGGCCCGGCGGTGGACATGGGCGAGTTGGCCCTGGGCCAAAACGTCATGGTGGCCTTCATGAGCTGGGGCGGCTTCAACTACGAAGACTCCATCCTCATCTCCGAGCGCATCGTCAAGGACGACATCTTCACCTCGGTGCATATCGAGGAGTTCGAGACCGTGGCCCGGGACACCAAGCTGGGCAAGGAGGAGATCACCCGGGACATTCCCAACGTGGGCGAGGAGGCTCTCAAGGATCTGGATGAGAGCGGCATCATCCGCGTGGGGGCGGAGATCAACGCCGGGGACATCCTGGTGGGCAAGATCACCCCCAAGGGCGAAACCCAACTCAGCCCCGAGGAAAAGCTGCTGCGGGCCATCTTCGGCGAGAAGGCCGGCGACGTCAAAGACACCAGCCTGAGGGTTCCCCCCGGGGTGGAGGGCATCGTCATAGACGCCCGGGTGTTTTCGCGCAAGGGCATAGAGAAAGACGAGCGGGCCCAGTCCATCGAGGACGACGAGGTCAGCCGCATGATCAAGGACCAGAACGACGAGGTCCACATCATCCACCGCAACGCCGTGGACGAGTTGCAGCGCCTGGTCAGCGGCAAGTCCCTGGCCGCGCCCATCAAGGACGAGCGGGGCAAGGTCCTTTTGAAAAAGGGCCCGGTGGAGATCGAGCAACTCAAGGGCGTGCAGCTCAAGTACCTCAGGGACATGGAGCTGGCCGGGGTCAGTGAAAAGGACCAGCGCGACCTGGAGCGGCTCATCGACGGCTACCTGGAGCAGGTGGACATGATCCGCGGCGCCAGCGAGGAGAAGATCAACCGCCTGCGCAAGGGCGACGAGTTGCCTCCCGGGGTCATCAAGATGGTCAAGGCCTACGTGGCCATGAAGCGCAAGCTTTCCGTGGGCGACAAGATGGCCGGCCGTCACGGCAACAAGGGCGTGGTGAGCCGCATCCTGCCCGAGGAGGACATGCCCCACTTCGCCGACGGCTCCCCCGTGGATATCGTCTTGAATCCCCTGGGCGTGCCCAGCCGCATGAACGTGGGCCAGGTTTTGGAAACCCACCTGGGTTGGGCCTCCAAGGAACTGGGTCACCGGGTGCGCGAGCTGGTGGAGGCATTGGGCGACGCCCGGGAAAAGAGCCAAAAAATCAGGGTCAAGGAGATCAAGGACCTGTTGACCAAGGTTTATTCCAAATCCGAATACAACGATCTCACCGCCGGTCTGGACGACGAGGGGATCATGGCCCTGGGCAAGCACCTGAGCTACGGCATGTCCGTGGCCACCCCGGTGTTCGACGGCGCCAGCGAGGAAGAGATCCGCAACCTGCTCAAGCTGGCCGGAGTCAGCGAAACCGGCCAGTCGCAACTGATCGACGGCCGCACCGGCGACGCCTTTGACCGTGAAGTCACCGTGGGCATCATGTATATGCTCAAACTTCACCACCTGGTGGATGACAAGATACACGCGCGCTCCATCGGCCCCTACTCCCTGGTGACCCAACAGCCCCTGGGCGGCAAGGCCCAGTTCGGCGGCCAGCGCTTGGGCGAGATGGAGGTTTGGGCCATGGAAGCCTACGGCGCGGCCTACTCCCTGCAGGAGTTCCTCACCGTCAAGAGCGACGACGTGGCAGGCCGCACCCGCATGTACGAAAAGATAGTCAAGGGCGAAAACAATCTGGAGGCCGGGCTTCCCGAAAGCTTCAACGTCCTGGTCAAGGAGCTGCAGGCCCTTTGCCTGGACATGGAGCTGATCGAGAAGAAAGAACTGACCACGGCCTTAGACTAAAGGAGAACTCCCTTGGAAGATCTCTACAGCTACTTCGCCAAGCCCAAAGACCCCCTGAGCTTCGACGCCGTCCAGATTTCCCTGGCCAGCCCGGAGAAGATCAGGGCGTGGTCCTTCGGCGAGGTCAAAAAGCCCGAGACCATCAACTACCGCACCTTCAAGCCGGAGCGGGACGGTCTGTTCTGCGCCAAGATATTCGGCCCCACCAAGGACTATGAGTGCAACTGCGGCAAGTACAAGCGCATGAAGCACCGTGGGGTGGTCTGCGAAAAATGCGGGGTGGAGGTAATCCAGTCCAAGGTGCGCCGCGAGCGCATGGGGCACATAGACCTGGCCAGCAGCGTGGCCCACATCTGGTTCCTCAAGTCCCTGCCCTCCAAGGTGGGCAACCTGTTGGACCTCACCCTCAAGGAGCTGGAAAAGGTCCTGTATTTCGAGTCCTACATCATGTTGGACGAAGGCGAGAGCGGCGTGACCAAGGGCACCCTGGTGCCCGAGGACAAATACCGTCAGCTCATCGAGGAATTCGGCAGCCGCTTTAGGGCGGGCATCGGGGCCGAGGCGGTCAAGGAGATGCTCTCGGAGCTGAACCTGGACAAGCTTTGGGACGAGTTGCGCGTGGATATGATGGAGACCGCCAGCGAGGCCAAGCGCAAAAAGTTGGCCAAGCGGCTCAAGGTCATCGACGCCTTCAAAAACTCGATCAACCTGCCCGAGTGGATGATCATGGACATCATCCCCGTGCTGCCCCCGGATCTGCGGCCCTTGGTGCCCCTGGACGGCGGCCGCTTCGCCACCAGCGACTTGAACGACCTCTACCGCCGGGTGATAAACCGCAACAACCGCCTGCGCCGGCTCAACGAGCTGGCCGCGCCGGACATCATCATCCGCAACGAAAAGCGCATGCTGCAAGAGGCGGTGGACGTGCTTTTCGACAACGGCCGCCGGGGCAAGACCATCACCGGCCCCAACAAGCGCCCCCTGAAGAGCCTGAGCGACATGCTCAAGGGCAAGCAGGGCCGCTTCCGCCAGAACCTGTTGGGCAAGCGGGTGGACTACTCCGGCCGTTCGGTCATCGTCATCGGCCCTGACCTTAGGCTGCATCAGTGCGGCCTGCCCAAAAAGATGGCCCTGGAGCTGTTCAAGCCCTTCATCTACAACCGCCTGGAGACAAAGGGCCTGGTCACCACCATCAAGGGCGCCAAAAAGATGGTGGAGCGCGAGACCCCCGATGTGTGGGACACCCTGAGCGAGGTGGTGCGCGAGTACCCGGTTTTGTTGAACCGCGCCCCCACCCTGCACCGCCTGGGCATCCAGGCCTTTGAGCCTCTCTTGGTCGAAGGCAAGGCCATTCAGCTGCACCCGCTGGTGTGCCAGGCCTACAACGCCGACTTCGACGGCGACCAAATGGCCGTGCATATCCCCCTGAGCATCGAGGCCCAGATTGAGGCCCGGGTGCTCATGATGAGCACCAACAACATCCTGAGCCCGGCCAACGGCCAGCCCATCATCGTGCCCAACCAGGACATCGTGTTGGGCTTGTACTACATGACCCGCGAGCGTCCCCTGGCCCGGGGCGAAGGCAAGGTCTTCGCCGACATGGACGAGGTTATCATGGCCTTTGACGCCGAGGCGGTGAGCCTGCACGCGGCCATCGAGGTTCGTATCGAAGGCCATAGGGTGCGCACCACCGTGGGCCGGGTGCTGTTGTCCCAGGTGTTGCCCAAGGAGATGGGCTTCGACGCGGTGAACCTGGTCATGGACAAAAAGGCCCTCAAGGAGCTGGTGGGCAAGTGCTACCGCACCGCCGGCACCAAGGCCACGGTCATTCTCTCCGACCGCCTCAAGGACATGGGCTACAAATTCGCCACCAAGAGCGGCCTGAGCATCTCCGTGGCCGACATGGTGATCCCCCAGCGCAAGCAGGGAATCATCGACCAGGCCATGGCCGAGGTCAAGGAGATCGAGAAGCAGTACAAGGACGGCATCATCACCGACGGCGAGAAGTACAACAAGGCCGTGGACATCTGGGCCAAGGCCACCGAGGACGTGGCCGGCGAGATGATGGAGGAGATCTCCACCGATGTGGTCACCTCCCCCGAGGGCCAAGAAGTCACCACCGACAGCTTCAACCCCATCTACATGATGGCCGACTCCGGGGCCCGCGGCTCCAAGGACCAGATGAAGCAGCTGGCCGGCATGCGCGGCCTGATGGCCAAGCCCTCCGGCGAGATCATAGAAACCCCCATCACCGCCAACTTCCGAGAGGGGCTGACGGTGTTGCAGTACTTCATCTCCACCCACGGCGCCCGCAAGGGACTGGCCGACACCGCCCTTAAGACCGCCAACAGCGGTTATCTTACCCGCCGTTTGGTGGACGTGAGCCAAGACGCCATCGTCGCCGAGATCGACTGCGGCACCATCGACGGCATCGAGGTGGAGGCGCTGCGCGAGGGCGGCGAGGTGATCCAGCGGGTGGGCGAGCGCGTGTTGGGCCGCACCGCCCTCAAGGACATCACCGACCCTCTGACCGAAGAGGTGCTTATCAAGGCCGGTGAGGAGATCGACGAACTCGGCGTGTCCCTGCTGGAAGAGGCCGGCGTGGAGAAGGTTGACATCCGCTCGGTTCTAACCTGCGAGTCCCGGCGCGGCGTGTGCTCCAAGTGCTACGGCCGCGACCTGGCCCACTCCAAGCTGGTCGACGCCGGCGAGGCGGTGGGCATCATCGCCGCCCAGAGCATCGGCGAGCCCGGCACCCAGCTGACCATGCGCACCTTCCACATCGGCGGCGCGGCGGCCAAGGCCGTCGAGCAGTCCCGGGTGGAGGCCCGCTACCCAGGCAACGTGAAGTACGTGAACCTGGCCACGGTGGAGAGCGACGAAGGCCACCGGGTGGTGATGAACCGCAACGGCGAGCTGGCCATAATGGGCGAGGGCGGCCGCGAGCGCGAACGCTACAAGATACCCTACGGAGCCCGCCTGGCCCGCAACGACGGCGACCGGGTGATCGCCGGCGAGGTGGTGGCCCAGTGGGACCCCTACACCAGCCCCATCCTCACCGACGTTAACGGTGCGGTGAAATTCGGCGACATCACCGAGAACGTGACCATGACCGAGCGCTTCGACCCGGTCACCGGCCGTTCCACCAAGGTCACCGTGGAGTCCAAGAACCCGGACCTCCGGCCCCGCATCTCCATCAAGATGCCCGGCACCTCCAAGACCACCGACCTGGGCGGGGGCCGCGGCGACGCCCGTTACCTGCTGCCGGTGGGCGCCATCATCATGGTGAGCGAGGAACAGACGGTCAAGGCCGGCGACGTGCTGGCCCGTATCCCCCGGGAAACCACCAAGACCAAGGACATCACCGGCGGTTTGCCCCGGGTGGCCGAGCTGTTCGAGGTAAGAAAGCCCAAGGAGTGCGCGGTCATAACCGAGATCGACGGCCTGGTGGTCTTCGGCAAGCAGACCAAGGGCAAGCGCAAGGTGGTCGTCACCCCCGAGGTGGGCGAGGAGCGGGAATACCTCATTCCCAAGGGCAAGCACGTCACCGTGCACGAAGGCGACTTCGTGCGGGCCGGCGAGCCCTTGATGGACGGCTCCATCAACCCCCACGACATCTTGAGAGCCCGGGACATCAAGGCCCTGGCCCGTTACCTGGTGGACGAGGTGCAGGAGGTCTACCGCCTGCAGGGCGTGAAGATCAACGACAAGCACATAGAGGTCATCGTGCGCCAGATGCTCAGGCGGGTGCGGGTCACCGACCCCGGCGACAGCAGCTTCTTGCTTGGCGAGCAGGTGGAGAAGTGGCGTTTTGAAGGTGAAAACCTGCGGGTCATGGGTGAAAACCTGCGGCCGGCCATGGCCGAGCCCATGCTTTTGGGCATCACCAAGGCCAGCCTGTCCACCGACAGCTTCATCAGCGCGGCCAGCTTCCAGGAGACCACCAAGGTGCTCACCGAGGCGGCCATCGCCGGCAAGGTTGACGAGCTTAAAGGCTTGAAAGAAAACGTCATCATGGGACGTTTGGTGCCAGCGGGCACCGGCCTGCCCCAATACCGCGACCTCTACATTCCCCATGCCGAGGCCCCGCCGGCCGAGATGGGGGTGGCCCGCTTCACCATTGAAGAGGTGATTAGCTCCTTGAACGAGGAAAGCGGCGGAACCGGCGTCGGACCGGACCTGGCCGCCCGGAAGGCTGGCGACAGCGAGGCGGCGCGCTAAAGCTGCGGGCACAGTGACGATACCTATTGACAGCGCAGCGCGGGCACGGTAAATATAGGAATTCAATCCGCTGGCCCCTTTGCAGTTGCCCTCACACGGGGCAAAAAGGGGGCGAACGTGCTTTAATCGGGGTCCGAGGGGCCCTTAATAAGCGAGGCCAGGCTGTGCCTGGCCAGGGCTAACTGCCCGTAGCTTATAGTTGATTTGGAGGCGAGGCTTTGCCGACGATCAATCAGCTCGTGCGCAAGGGGCGCGAGCAGCAGCGCAAAAAGAAGACTACGCCCGCGTTGCAGAGTTGCCCCCAGAAGCGCGGTGTTTGCATACGCGTGTACACCACCACCCCCAAGAAGCCCAACTCGGCGCTTCGCAAGGTGGCCAGGGTGCGGCTGACCAACGGCATTGAGGTGTCCAGCTACATCCCCGGTGAAGGGCACAATCTGCAAGAGCACTCGGTGGTGCTCATTAGGGGGGGCCGCGTAAAGGACCTTCCTGGTGTGCGCTACCACATAGTTCGCGGCACCTTGGACGCGGTAGGCGTGGCGGACCGGCGACAAAGCCGATCCAAGTACGGCGCCAAGCGCCCCAAGTAACTTGGCTGGTGAAGTCCCCGCCCAGGCGGGGAGCGGCGATGCCCCTTGCGTTAAATGAGGGGCATCTGTCGTAAGGGCAGAAGTAAACGGAGCAAGCTGGTAGGAGCCCATGCCCAGGAGACGAGAAGTTCCCAAGCGGGTCATCATTCCCGACCCCCGCTATGGCAGCCAAAGGCTGGCCCGGTTTATTAATAAGCTTATGCTGAAGGGCAAAAAGTCCACGGCAGAGCGGATTATGTACGGGGCCATGGATTTAATCACCGAGCGGACCAGCGAGGACCCACTGAAGTTGTTCGAGAAGGCATTGGATAACGTCCGGCCCATGCTCGAAGTGAAGTCCCGCCGGGTGGGCGGCTCCACCTATCAGGTGCCCGTGGAGATCAGGCCCGAGCGGCGCCAGGCCTTGGCCATGCGCTGGCTCATCAACTACTCCCGCGCCCGGGGTGAAAAGACCATGGCCGAGCGCCTGGCCTACGAGCTCATGGACGCGGCCAGTGGCCGGGGCACCACGGTGAAGAAAAAAGAAGACACCCACCGCATGGCCGAGGCCAACAAGGCCTTTGCGCACTACCGCTGGTAGACGGCGGGAGCAGGAAAAGGATATCCGGTGGCACGCACCACACCCATAGCTCGCCAGCGCAACCTGGGCCTCATGGCCCACATTGATGCGGGCAAGACCACTACAACCGAGCGCATCCTGTTTTACACCGGGGTGAGCCATCGGCTGGGTGAGGTGCATGATGGACAGGCGGTGATGGACTGGATGGCCCAGGAACAAGAGCGGGGCATCACCATCACCAGCGCGGCCACCACCTGCTTCTGGAAAGACCACCGCTTCAACATCATAGACACCCCCGGGCACGTGGACTTCACCATCGAGGTGGAGCGCAGCCTTAGGGTGCTCGATGGCGTGGTCGCGGTGTTCTGCGCGGTGGGCGGGGTGCAGCCCCAGTCCGAAACGGTGTGGCGCCAGGCCGACCGCTACGGGGTGCCCCGCATCGCCTTCATCAATAAGATGGACCGGGTGGGCGCCGACTGGCGCCGTTGCCTGGAGATGATCAACACCCGCCTTGGCGCCCGCCCCGTGGCCTTGCAATTGCCCTTGGGGCAGGGCGAGGATTTCGCCGGGGTGGTTGATCTGCTGCGCGGCGAGGCCCTTACCTGGGACGACGACACCCAGGGAACCAGCATGACCACGGGCCCGGTGCCCCCGGAGGTGGCGGACGAATACGCCGCCCTGCGCACCGAGCTCATCGACACGGCGTGCGAGTTTGACGACGGTTTGATGGAGCGGTACCTGGAAGGGGCCGAACTGGCCCCGGCCGAGATCGCCGCCGCCCTGCGCAAGGGCGTGCTGGCATCGGCGGTGGTGCCGGTGTTTTTCGGGGCCGCGTTCAAGAACAAAGGCATCCAGCCCCTGCTGGACGCAGTGGTGGACTATCTGCCCTCCCCGGTGGACGTGACCCCCATGAGCGGCCTGGACCCCAAGGGCGAGACCGTAGAGCGCCCGGCCGATGACGCCGCCCCCTTCGCCGCCTTGGCCTTCAAGCTGATGAGCGACCCCTACGTCGGTCACCTGACCTTTCTTCGGGTCTACTCCGGCCGCTTGAGCAGCGGCGACAGCGTGGTCAACGCCAGCAAGGAAAAGCGCGAGCGGGTGGGCCGTCTGCTGAAGATGCACGCCAACCAGCGCGAGGAAATCAGCGAAGTGGGCGCGGGCGATATCGTGGCCGTGGTGGGCCTCAAGAACGTGGCCACCGGCGACACCCTTTGCGCCCAGGACCACCCGGTGGTGTTGGAGAGCCTGTTCGTGCCCGAGCCGGTGGTGGCCGTGGCCATCAAGCCCGCTTCCCAACCCATGGTGGAGAAGCTGGGCATGGCCCTCAAGCGCCTGGCCGACGAAGACCCCAGCTTCCGGGTTGATTACGACCACGAAACCAACCAGACCGTGATCCGGGGCATGGGCGAGCTGCATCTGGAAATCATAGTCGACCGCCTGCTGCGCGAGTTCAAGGTGTCCGCCGAGGTGGGCGCGCCCCAGGTCGCCTACCGCGAGTCCATCACCCGCGAGGCCGAAGCCGAGGGCCGCTATGTGAAGCAGAGCGGTGGCCGTGGACAATACGGCCACGTAAAACTGCGCATCGCACCCGGCGAGGCCGGCACCGGCGTAGTCTTCCAAGAGAAGATCGTGGGCGGCACGGTGCCCAAGGAGTACTTCACCGCCATTGAGCGGGGGGTGCGCGAGGCCTGCCAAAAGGGCGTACTGGCCGGGTTCCCCTTGGAGGACCTTGAGATAGTCCTCTACGACGGGTCTTACCACGAGGTGGACTCCAACGAGCGCGCCTTTATGATCGCCGCCTCCATGGGGCTGAAAACAGCCGCGGCCAAGGCCGGGGCCCAACTCAAAGAACCCATCATGAGGCTGGAGATCACCACCCCCGAAGAATACATGGGGGATGTGATGGGCGATCTCAGCTCACGCCGGGGACGGGTGGTTTCCATGGAATCGCGCCCCGGGGTGCAAGTTATCGAAGCCACCGCGCCTCTGGCCGGCATGTTCGGCTACGCCGGGGATCTGCGCTCGGTCACCCAGGGCCGTGCCACCTTTAGCATGGAATTTTCTCACTATGACCCGGTGCCCGCTTCCATGTCCGCGGAAGTAATCGAGCGGGCGCGTGAAGAGCGCGAGGCCCGGCAACGCGGCCTGGCGGCCTGAAGAGTCGATTAGGAGGATAAGGGATCATGGCCAAGGCAAAGTTTGAGCGGAAAAAGCCGCATTGTAACGTAGGCACGATTGGTCACATCGACCACGGCAAGACCACTTTGACGGCCGCGATTACCAAGTGCCTTTCCACCCGTGGGGGGGCCAGCTTCGTGGCCT
>JAHJPG010000107.1 GCA_018819925.1 Pseudomonadota bacterium | reverse complement strand
TTGGGATTTCCAGTGCCGCCAGCTGTTGTTCGGCTGCGGCCTGGACGCCGGCCAGGTGCGCCAGGGCACCAAGATGCTCCAGGGCCTGGTGAACATGGCCATGGCCAAGGACGCCACCCTGGTGGAGATCAACCCCCTGGCGGTCACCGGCGAAGGCAAGCTCATCGCCCTGGACGGCAAGATCAACTTTGACGACAGCGCCCTGAGGCGCAACCCCGACATCGCCGAGCTCAAGGACCCCACCGAGACCGACCCGCTAGAACTCGAAGCCACCGAGTTGGGACTCAACTACATCCGCTTGGACGGCAACGTGGGCACCATGGTCAACGGCGCGGGCCTGGCCATGGCCACCATGGACGTGGTCAACATGGCGGGCGCCAGAGCGGCCAACTTCCTGGACGTGGGGGGAGGAGCCAACGAGGAGATGATCGGCAAAGGCTTTGAGATCATCTTGAACGACCCCAACGTGCAAGCCATCCTCATCAACATCTTCGGCGGCATCCTGCGTTGCGACGTGCTGGCCGGCGGCGTGGTGGCCGCGGTCAAGAAGATCGACCTCAAGGTGCCCTTGGTGGTTCGCCTGGAGGGCACCAACGTGGCCGAGGGCCGCCGGATTCTGGAGGAGAGCGGCCTGGCCTTCGAGGTGGCCGGCTCCATGAGCGAGGCCGCCGCCAAAGTCGCCGCGGTGTTGGGAGGTGTGGCATGAGCATCCTGGTAGACAAAAACACCCGCGTGGTGGTTCAGGGCCTCACCGGCAAGGAAGGCATGTTCCACGCCGAGCAGATGATCGCCTACGGCACTAATGTGGTGGCCGGGGTCACCCCGGGCAAGGGCGGCCAGACGGCTCTGGGCGTGCCGGTGTTCAACACCGTGGCTGAGGCAGTCAAGGAGACCGGCGCCAACGTGAGCCTGGTGTTCGTGCCCGCCGCCTTCGCGGCCGACTCGGCCTGCGAAGCGGCCGACGCCGGCGTGGAGTTGGTGGTGGTCATCTCCGAGCACATTCCGGTGATGGACATGATCCGGGCCAAGGCTTTCTTGAACGCCCGCGGCGTGAAGATGGTGGGCCCCAACTGCCCGGGCATCATCACCCCCGGCGAGTGCAAGATCGGCATCCAGCCCGGCTACATCCACAAGCCCGGCACGGTGGGCATCGTGAGCCGCTCCGGCACCCTGACCTACGAGGTGGTGCACCAGATCACCTCCGCCGGTCTGGGCCAGAGCACCTGCATCGGCATCGGCGGCGATCCCATCATCGGCCTGAACTTCGTGCAGCTCCTGGAGCTGTTCCGCGACGATCCGGGAACCGAGGCGGTGTGCCTCATCGGCGAGATCGGCGGCGACGCCGAAGAAAAGGCCGCGGCGGTGGTGGCCGCCGGCTATCCCAAGCCGGTGTTCGGCTTCGTGGCCGGGCTCACCGCCCCTCCGGGCAAACGCATGGGTCACGCCGGCGCCATCATCAGCGGCAGCAAGGGCCGGGCCCAGGACAAGCTGGCCGCCATGGAGGCGGCAGGCATCACCGTGGTGCGCGCCCTGGGCGAGTTCGGAGCCACCGTGGCCCAAACCCTTAAGTAGA
Source organism: Pseudomonadota bacterium (assembly GCA_018819925.1). GTDB lineage: Bacteria > Desulfobacterota > Desulfarculia > Desulfarculales > Desulfarculaceae > Desulfoferula. The sequence continues at coordinate 974 of JAHJPG010000107.1, read as the reverse complement.
AACGGCGACAGGCATGGCCGGCATCGGCATCATAGGTCTGGGGAGGGTGGGGCGCTGCCTCTTGCGCGTGCTCGCCTCCAGGGGCCTGTTGGGGCAGGTGCGGGCCATCGCCGAGCTTAATCCCGGTGGGCGCGACAACCGCGTTCTCACCGAGAATCTTGCTTACCTCTTGGCCGCCGACTCCACCTACGGCCCCTTCCCGGGCCAGGTGGAGTCGGCCGGCGTTTCCCTGGTGGTGGACGGCCAGGCCATCCCGGTGCACTACAACCCCCACCCCCAGCAGGTGGATTGGGCCGGGGCCGGGGCCCGGGTGGTGGTGGAGGCCAGCGGAGACCCCCAGGCCACCGCCGAGGCCCGGGGCCTTCTTAGCCAGGGGGTGGCCAAGGTGCTGTTCACCCGCTCGGCGGCCACCGCCGACGCGACCCTGATCCGGGGCCTGAACCTGGACAGCTACGACCCCGAGGCGCACCGCCTCGTCTCCTGCTCCACATGCACCGCCAACGCCTTGGCCCCGGTGCTCAGTGTCCTGCACCGCGCCTACCGGGTGCGGCGGGGGGCCATACTCACGGTGCATCCGGCCCTGTCCGGCGACACCTTGTTGGACGCTCCGGCCAGGGAGTTCGCCGCCGGGCGCAGCGCCCTGGGAATGCGGGCGGTTACCAGCCAGGTGGCGCGCACCGTGGGCCAGGTGCTGCCCGAGCTGGCCGGCCGGCTCACGGCCATGAGCATCAGGGTGCCCACGGCGGTGGTCAACGCCCTGGTGGCGGATCTGGTTTTGAACAGCCCCCCGCCGGACAAGGCCGAAGTGGTGGCCCTTTTGCAACAGGCGGTGGACGGACCCCTTTCCGGGGTGGCCGCCCTGGAACGTGGGATTTTGGGACGGCCCCGGGCCGCGGCCGATTTTAAAGGCGACCCCCGTTCGGCTCTCATAGAAATTAATTGGCTGGCCCTCAGCGGCTAGCTATTGCGTATGC
>JAHJPG010000106.1 GCA_018819925.1 Pseudomonadota bacterium | reverse complement strand
CCCGGCGTTCGCCGGGGGCCACGTAGACCTCGCAGCCGATCACCGGCTTGAGCCCCGCCTTTTGGGCGGCCAGTTGGAAGTGGATGGCCCCGAACATGTTGCCGTGGTCGGTCATGGCCACGGTGTCCATGCCCAGCTCCTTGGCCCGCTTCATGAGGTCGGGCAGGCGGATGGCCCCGTCCAACAGGCTGTACTGGGTGTGGGTGTGCAGATGGACGAAGGGGGCTGTCATAGGATTATGCTGACGTTTTGGATGGAGGTTGGGTTACTTCGAAGGCGAAAGGCATTCTTTTACCCATTTTCTGGATCATTAGAGTTGCCGTTCGATATAGAAAGACCAGCTTTCTGCATCTCTTCCTCTTGCCATTGACGAAATGTTTTTTCCGTCCCTTCAATCTTCCATGCCTGAGGCCCATTTACATTGCCTCCATAAACCATTGCAGCAGCAGCACTTGGGCTTGGAAAAGAAGTATTTCTGGTAAATCTTAGAAGCTTATTGTTATCGTCCGGAACAAGAGTGCCCTCTCTCTCAAACTTGTCCCGCAAAGTTCGATAACTTGTCCATGATGGCTTTCCTTCCTTGAGTGCGGTAGACCCCTCAATAATTGTAAGTTGGCCGTTAATAATTTCAGCGAGAGCGTAAGCTTCGTCCGGTGCCCAACAAAATGTTGGGGAAGCCTGTGTGGATGCAATGAAAGATTTAGTGGTAGTTGGTGTTATGATCTTGCCGCTAGGTTCAGCTTCTACCTGCCTGTCTTTGCTGGATTTTGGTGTTTGTAAATATGAAAACTCCAGCAACGGCAAGATAATCTTCATTTGATTCAGGAAGTGCTCCATGTCAGACTGGTCTGACTCTGGAATGCTGGGTACGTCTGGTGATGTACTGTTCGATAAAGAAACTTCAGCCGATTCGCGTAAAATAGAGATAAGTAAACTTTCTAAGTAGCGCACATGGGCTTTTGTTAAGTTGTCGTCTTTGCTAATGACGAAATATGTATAGCTCCAGAAATCTTTGTTTTCATCGTTGTTGTGAGTAATTAAGCGATTTTTTATGTTTTCTGCTTCGCCAACGTAAACTTTCATGCGATCTTGATCTTGAGGGTCTTGGCCTTTAAGGATATATATGCCCGTTTTTTCTGCCTCCCACCTTCGCAGTAGATCCGTAATTAATGTTCTTGGGCCTGCAATTATTTTGCCAGTCCAATTCATTATTTCAGATGTTATTATTCCCGTTGGGTCACCGTCTATTAGATATGTCCTGATTGTTTGACCGCCCATAATATTCCCCCCCTTTAACTACTCCCACTCGATGGTGCTGGGCGGCTTGCTGGAAATATCCAGCACCACCCGGTTAACCCCCTTGACCTCGTTGATGATGCGGCTGGACATCTTGGCCAAAAGCTCGTAGGGCACCCGGGACCAGTCGGCGGTCATGGCGTCCACGCTGTCCACGATCCGAAGCGCCACCACGTCCTCGTAGGTGCGCTCGTCGCCCATGACCCCCACCGTCTTCACCGGCGCCAACACCGCGAAGCTCTGCCACACCTTGGTGTAGAGTTCGGCGGCGCGCATCTCCTCCTGCACGATGGCGTCGGCCTCGCGCAGGGTGGCCAGGCGCTCGCGGGTCACCTCGCCCATGATGCGGATGGCCAGGCCCGGCCCGGGGAAGGGCTGGCGGCTGACGATGGACTCGGGCAGGCCCAGCTCCCGGCCCACCTCGCGGCACTCGTCCTTGAACAGCTCCCTCAGGGGCTCCACCAGCTTGAGTTTCATCTTCTCGGGCAGGCCGCCCACGTTGTGGTGGCTCTTTATCACCGCGCTGGGGCCCTTGAAGCTCACGCTCTCGATCACGTCGGGGTAGAGGGTGCCCTGGGCCAGGTATTTCACCTCGCCGCCGATTTTCTTGGCCTCGTCATCGAACACCTCGATGAAGGTGTGGCCGATGATGCGCCGCTTTTCCTCGGGATCGGTGATTCCCTTGAGGCGGTCCAGGAACAGGTCGGCCGCGTCCACCACGATCAGGTTGAGGCCGAAAACGTCGCGGAACAGCCCGGCCACCTCGCTGACCTCGCCGGCGCGCAGCACGCCGTTGTCCACGAAGATGCTGGTCAGGTTTGTGCCTATGGCCTTGTGCAGCAAAAGGGCCACCACCGAGGAGTCCACCCCGCCGCTCAGGGCGCAGATCACCGGCTCGCCGGCCAGGCGCTGTTTGAAGTCGGCGATGGTGGCCTCGGCGAAGTTGTGCATGGTCCAGATGGGGTCGCAACGGCAGTCGCCCAGCACGAAGGCGGCCAGCATGGCCGCGCCGCCGGGAGTGTGGGCCACCTCGGGGTGGAACTGCACCCCGTAGATGCGGCGATTGACGTCGCCCATGGCCGCCACCGGCGAATTGCCGGTGACCGCCAGGGCCTCGAAACCCTGGGGCAGCTCTTCGATGCGGTCGCCGTGGCTCATCCAAACCTTTTGTGGCTCGTCCAGCTCGATCTCGCGGAAGGGGCCGGCCTTTTTGTGTATCTGGAGCTTGGCCGGGCCGTATTCCCGCTTGGAGCCCTGGGCCACCACCCCGCCCAAAAGGTGGGTGAGAATCTGCATGCCGTAGCAGATGCCCAACACCGGCACCCCCAGCTCGAAGATGGCCGGGTCCACGCTGGGCGCGCCGGGCTCGTAGCAGGATGCCGGTCCGCCGCTGAGGATGATGCCCTTGGCCCCGTAGGCCTTGATCTCGTCCAAGGGCATGGTGCAGGGATGGATCTCGCAATAGACCCTGGCCTCGCGCACCCGCCGGGCGATTAGCTGAGTGGTCTGGGAGCCGAAGTCCAGGACCAGGATTTTTTGCTGATGTATGCCGCTCACTATCACTCCACCCGGTAGTTGGGAGCTTCCTTGGTAATGGTCACGTCGTGCACGTGGCTTTCACGCAGGCCGGCGGCGGTTATCTTCACGAAGCGGGCCTTGGCCCGCAGCTCCTCCAGGTCGGCCGCGCCCACGTAGCCCATGCCCGCCTTGAGCCCGCCCACCAGCTGGTAGACGCTATCGGCCAGGGGACCCCGGTAGGGCACCCGGCCCACGATGCCCTCGGGCACCATCTTGTCGGCCTCGGACTGGTCCTGGCCGTAGCGGTCGGCGCTGCCGGCGCGCATGGCGTCGATGGAGCCCATGCCCCGGTAGACCTTGTAGCGCCGGCCCTGGAAGAGAATGGTTTCGCCGGGGCTCTCCTCGGTGCCCGCGAACAACGAGCCGATCATCACCACCTGGGCCCCGCCGGCCAGGGCCTTGGTAAGGTCGCCGGAAAACTTAACTCCGCCGTCGGCGATCATGGGCACTCCGGCGGCGGCGGTGACTTCCGCCACCTCGAAGATGGCGCTCATCTGGGGCACGCCCACCCCGGCCACCACCCGGGTGGTGCAGATGCTGCCCGGGCCCACGCCCACCTTGACCGCGTCCACCCCGGCCTCGATGAGGGCCTTGGCCCCATCGGCGGTGGCGATGTTGCCGGCCACCACCTGGGCCTCGGGGAAGGCCCGCTTTATCTCGGCCACCGTGTCTATGACCCCCTGGGCGTGGCCGTGGGCCGAGTCCACCACGATCACGTCCACCCCGGCATTGATAAGGGCCTCCGCCCGGACCAGGCCGTCGTCGCCGGCCCCCACCGCCGCGCCCACCCTGAGGCGGCCGAAGGAGTCCTTGGCCGCGTGGGGGTATTTGCGCAGCTTCTCGATGTCCTTGATGGTGATGAGGCCCTTGAGGACGCCCTCGCCGTCGGTGACCAGGAGCTTTTCGATGCGATGCTGATGCAGGATGGCCTTGGACTCTTCCAGGGTGATGCCCTCCCGGGCGGTGACAAGGTTATCCTTGGTCATCACCTGGCTCACCGGCTGGTCCAGCTTGGTTTCAAAACGCAGATCGCGGTTGGTGATGATGCCCACCAGCTTTTTGCCACCCACCACCACCGGCACCCCGCTGATGCGGTAGCGGCTCATCACCTCCAGCACCTGGTGCAGGCTGGCCTCGGGGCCCACGGTGACCGGGTCCACGATCATGCCGGACTCCGACTTTTTGACCTTGATCACCTCCAGGACCTGGTGCTCCACGGCCAAGTTTTTGTGTATAAAGCCAAGGCCGCCCTGGCGGGCCATGCTGATGGCGGACGCGGACTCGGTCACCGTGTCCATGGCCGCCGAGACGATGGGGATGCTCAAGCGCACCCCGCGGGTCAGCTGCGTGGAGGTGTCCACTTCCCGGGGCAGCACGCGGCTGTGCCCCGGTTTGAGCATGAGATCGTCAAAGGTAAGGCCTTCAGTGTAATGGCTGGATTGCATGCTCGTATACCTCTCTAAATTACTAGGCGGCGGCCAGCCGCAGGAGTATTCCCTCCAGCAGGCCGGCGTCCATCACCGTCATGTTCTCAAGCTGTAGAACCAGCAGGAGGCCGCGCAGAATGGCCATGCCCGCCAGTATTATATCAGCCCTCTCGGGCTCCAGGCCCGGCAGTAATTTACGCTCCGCCAGGGGCAGGGTGGCCAGGCGGGCCAGCTGCTGCTCCAATTGCTCCCGGCTCACCTCGAGGTTGTTCACCAGCCCGGCCTGGTAATGGGTCATGCCCAAGAGCAAGGCCCCCACCGTGGCCGCGGTGCCGGCGGTGGCCACCAGACGCCGGGCCGGTACGTTGGCCAGGGGTTCCAGGCCCAGCTCCACCGCGTGGGCCAGGGAGGCCATTTCGGCGGTGCTGGGCGGGTCGCCGGCCAGATGGGCCTCGGTGAGGCTCACCGCTCCCATTGGCAGGCTAAGGGCCCAATCGCCGTCCAGGGCCGCCGCTTCGGTTGAGCCGCCGCCCACGTCGGCCAGCACCGCGCCCAGGGCCGGACCTCGCAGCCGGCTGAGTATGCCGGTCCGGGAAAGTTCGGCCTCGGCCTGACCGTCCAACACCGTGGCCGCCTGCAAACCCAGCTCTCGTCCCAACTGGGCCACGAACTGGTCCCCGTCCGAGGCCACGCGGCAGGCCTGGGTGGCGGCCAGGGCGATGCGCTGGGCCCCCAAGGCCCGGGCGCGCGCCACGAATTCATGGGCCTGGATTCGGGCGGCCTGGCGGGCGGTGGGGTCCAGGGGCTGGCCGGGCCTGAGGCCCCGCCCCAGGCGGGGGCTGGCCAGGCCGCGCTCCAGGTCGAGGTATTCGCCGCCGTCCACCTGGGCCACCAGCAGCCGAAGGGTGTTGGACCCCAGGTCCAAGGCGGCGGCGATCATGCACCACTCCCGGCTATATTATTCATGATAATGATGGCTTATCATTTTGGGACCCCGCCGGACGCAACTAAAAGGTTGCCCCTCTTTCTAACAGAGTGGGCCAGCCTTGGCAAGCCATGGTCCATGCCCCAGGCGGTGGTTGAGCTATCCGTTTACTCTGTTATGGTTATGCCCCAGGCGCTTCGCCCGCGAAAGACCTTTTTTGCCGGGTGGGGACCCATGATCAGGCGGGCCGGGTCCAAGCCCGGCGTGGGCCACAGCCGCCGGGGGGGCGAAAGCGCCTGGCGTTAAAATGGCTTGCGCCTTTGACGTCAGCTGCTTACCCTATTAAAACAAAGGGTATTATGATATGGCCCGCCGAGGGGCCGTTGACCATCTTAGGCAAAGGAGTCGGTACCCATGGCCGAAAAGCTAGGCATCTTCGTATCCTCCGATGAGCATTTGGATCACCTCATCGGCATAAGCCGGGCCGCCCAAAAGGCGGGCAAAGAGGTGACGGTGTTCCTCACCAACCGGGGCGTGCTGCTTTCCAAGGCCCCCCGCTTCCCAGAAATGGAAGGGTTGGCTCACGTGAGCTTGTGCAACGTCAACTTCGAGGCGTTGAAGCTGGAAAAACCCGTCCCGGTGGTGGCCGACAAGGACTTCGCCACCCAAATGCGTCACGCCGATATGATCGCCGAGTGCGATCGCTACATCGTGCTGTAGGGGAGGGGAGCCATGGAAGGCATTGAAAGAATCGCCATTTTGGTCAACGAGCCCGTTGATTCCTGGGAGGGGTTGCGCTCCACCCTGGGCCTGCTGGTGGAAAACCTGTGGGGCGCCTGTTTTTTCATCGACACCGAGATAGAACTGCCGGCCGAAAAGAGCGACGAGGAGTTCCAGGAGAACCTGGAGATGCTCGACGACCTGGAGGGCGGATGCTTCACCAACGTCAAGGCCAATGCCGAGCGCTTTGAGTTCATGGAGTATCTGCCCCTGGAAGAGATGGTCGAGAAGATCAAAACCTACCAGATCATCGTGCCGTTCTAGGAGGGCCCCATGAGCATGCTCTACATCGTCAAAACCCAGCCCGCCCCCAGCACCGAGTTCCTCATGAAGGCCCTTGGCGAGGGCAAGGACGTCACCCGCTACGACCTTTATCAGGAGCAGGACTACGACAAGCTGGTGGAGCTTATCTTCGCCAACGACGAGATCATTTCCTGGTGGTAGCCTCGCGCACCGTCTTCTTTTAGGGGCCGGGTGCATGCCAGGGGGTGGCCATGACCGTTGCCAAGGTTTTACGGCGCATAAGCGCGGGGCTGTTGTTCTTGGCCCTGCTCATGGGCCTGGGCTGCATGCATTTGAAGCAGGTTTCCCCAGCTCCGGGGCCTCAAAACCTGTACCAGCCCCAGGACGGCCCGGCCTTGGCCCGGCTTTTCGCTCCCGCCTTCTTGATCCACGGCTGGGACCGGGCCTACAACCGTATCGGCCGGCCGGTGGCCTCCCGGGACGCTCAGGGTTTCGAACAGATCGTCATGGACCCGGCCCGGCCGGCCATATACTGGCGCGCGGTGCCTTTCAAGACGGCCAGGGGCTCCTACACCGGCCTGCTCTACCGGGTTCACTTCCCCGAAACCCCGGTGAGCCTGATCCCGTTTTTCATCGGCGCGGGCCGCAACATGGGCCTGTTCGTGCTGGTGGTCCTGGACGGGACCCAGCGGCCGGTGTTGGTGGCCACCCTGGGCACCTGCGGCTGCTACACCTCACTCACTCCTACAAGCCACACCCCGGCCTGGGCCTACCCGGACGGCTGGCAAAACCGCCCCATGGAGCTTTACGGCGAAACCCTGCCCGGGCGCCTGGATTACGGCGGCGGGCAAAAGCCCCGCCTGGTGGTGGAGGTGCGCCCCGGCGAGCACCGGATCATGGGCCTGGGGGTGGAGCCTGCCGCCAGGCTGGCCGAGCCCCGCCTTTACCGAGCCCATGGGGCTCCCCTGCTGCCCGCCGATGATCTGCGCCGCCTGCCCCTGGAGGGCGGAACCACCAGCCTGTTCTATGAGGACGGCATGCTGAAGGGCCACGTCAAGGGAGCCTGGAAGCCCTGGGAGACCATATTCATCGGTTGGTGGTGCCTGGACGGAGTGGTGGGCATGGACAAGGCCTACGGAGTGGGGGGCAACCCCCTGTACACCAGTCTGCAACCCTGGTACCGACTAAGCTCGGACATGAACGATCTGCCGGGGTTTTTGCGTTTCTGGGGCTGGAGGTTCTAGCCAGGATTCCCGGCTCCGCCAGGCCGCCGGCGACGCAGCACCCGGCCGCCTGGCGAAGCCGGACCACCAAAAATAAAAGGGCGCGCCCTCGCGGGCGCGCCCTTTGTCTTCGTTCTCTACGGTAGGAGGGAAGTCTGATGTCTCATCATGTTGGGGTTACATGTTGTAGAGTTCAGAACCGTAAAGACGAATCCAGTCCTTTTTCAGGCACTCAATTGCCTCTTTGGTCTGACCGCCGGCGCCGATGATCAAGATCGTGGCCTCGCCGGTTTGGATACAAGGGTAGATGTAGTCCACGTTCACCTGGGCCCGCTTCAGAGGATTAAGCACTGCCAGAAGACCCCCGGCGTGGTGAGGCGTTTCCGCAGCCACCACATCCTCTTCTTTCACGTCCAGCCCTTGTCCTCTTAAAACATTAATACCTTTTTCCGGATTGTCCACCACAAAACGCATTATGCCGTCGCCACTGGAGGTCGAGGTGGACACGAAGAAAGCGAGAACGTTGACTCCGGCGTCACCCAGGGTTTCGCTGATGGAAGCCAACTGCCCCGGTTTGTTGGGCATGGTTATGGTGAGCTGCTTGACGGTCATGCGCTCTTCTCCTTGGCCAGCGCCTGGCGGGCGTTTTCCGCTCCAATATCCAGGGCGCGCCGGTTTAGTTCCAGCACCTTGGGTTTCTTGCCCAAGCCGGTTTCGGCCAGGGCCTCTTTCAGGGCTTCGATGCTAAGTACGCCGGTGGCTTCGGCCAGGGCGCCCACCATGACTACGTTGGCCGACCGGTCCTCGCCCAGCTCGTGGGCTAGTTCGTTGATCGGCACCGGCACCACGGTGATATCGTCGCGTTTGATCTCGCTATGCACCAGCGAGGAGTTGATGAGCAGGATGCCTCCCGGGGCGACCATGTTGGCGAAGCGCACCAGGCTTGGGTTGTTCATTACCACGACATAATCCGGGCTGCTGGCCACCGGCGAAGCGATTTCGTCGTCGCTTATCACCACGGTGCAGTTGGCCGTGCCGCCGCGCACCTCGGCCCCGTAGGACGGCAGGTAGGTAACGTTTTTGCCCTGGCGCATGGCGGTAAGGGCCGTCAGGTAGCCCATGAGCAACACGCCCTGACCGCCAAAGCCGGCAAAGATCATTTTGTTGGTCACGGCGGCCTCCTAATCCTTGTCGTATCCGGTAATGTCCTTGATCACCCCCACCGGGAAGATTTTGGTCATTTCCTTGTCGGTCCATTCATAGGCGGCCACCGGGTCCATCTTCCAGTTGGTGGGGCAGGGGGAGAGCACCTCCACCAGGGCGAAGCCCAATCCGTCCAACTGAACCTGGAAAGCCTTTTTGATAGCCTTTTTGGCCTTGCGGATGCCCTTGGGGGTGGCCACGCTGACCCGCTCCAGATAAACGCTGCCCTTGGCCTCGGCCATCATTTTGGTCAGGTCCAGGGGGGCTCCGTCGCGCGCCACGTCCCTGCCGCCGGGGGTGGTGGTGGAGCCCATGCCGGGCAAGGTGGTGGGGGCCATCTGGCCGCCGGTCATGCCGTAGGTGCCGTTGTTGACGAAAATGGCGGTGATCTTCTCGCCCCGGTTGGCGGCGTGAATGCTTTCGGCGGTGCCTATGGCCGCGATGTCGCCGTCGCCTTGGTAGGTGAAGATCACGTGATCCTTGAGCACCCGCTTGAGCCCGGTGGCCACCGCCAGGGCCCGGCCGTGGGGGGCTTCGCCCGTGTCTACATCAAAGTAGTTGTAAGCCAGCACCGCGCAGCCCGCCGGAGGCACCCCGATGGTGCGCTCCTGGATGCCCAGTTCGTCGATAACCTCGGCCACCAGGCGGTGGATGATGCTGTGCCCGCAGCCGGGGCAATAGTGGAACAAGTTGGGTTTAAGGCTCTTGGGCGCCTCGAATATCTTTTTCATGCCACGCCTCCGTGCCGCTTGCTTGGCTTGTCCCCCTCCATGAGGCCGGCTTGGTAATAATAATGGCTTATCTGGTGGGCCACCTCGTCGGGGGTGGGGATCACTCCGCCGGGGCGGCCGTAGAAATGCACCTGGGCCTGACCTTCCACGGCCATCTTAACGTCCTCCACCATCTGGCCGGCGCTCATCTCAAACACCAGCAACTGGCGCACCACCCTGGTCAGGTCCTTGAGGGGCTTTTCGGGGAAGGGCCACAGGGTCTTGGGCCGCAGGAGGCCCACCTTGAGCCCCATCTGGCGCACCCGCTTGATGGCCCCCTTGGCGATGCGTGCCGCCGTTCCGTAGGCCACCACCACCTGGCGGGCGTCATCCAGAAGGTACTCTTCCCAGTCGGTCTCCTCGCGGGTTACCGCGTCGTACTTTCGCACCAGCTTGAAGTTGTGGTCTTCCAGAACCTTGGGGTTGAGCAGCAGGGAGAGGATGACCCGGCTGGGCCGGCCCTTGGCTCCGCTGAGGGTCCAGTCCTTGGCGGGCAGGCTGGCGGGGTCGATGGGCTCGGGGAACTCCACCGGCTCCATCATCTGGCCCATCATGCCGTCGCCCATGATCAATACCGGATTGCGGTATTTGTCGGCCAGGTCGAAGGCCTTGAAGGTCAGGTCGCACAACTCCTGGCAGGAGTCCGGAGCCAAGACTATGGTGCGGTAGTCGCCATGGCCTCCGCCTCGGGTGGCCTGGAAATAGTCGCTCTGGGCCGGGGCGATGTTGCCCAGCCCCGGGCCGCCGCGAACCACGTTGACGATAACCGCGGGCAACTCCAGGCCGGCCAGGTAGCTGATGCCTTCTTGCATCAGGCTAATCCCCGGGCTGGAGGAGGAGGTCATCACCCTGGCCCCGGCCATCGCGGCGCCGATGACCATGTTTATGGAGGCCAGTTCGCTTTCGGCCTGAACGAAGGTGCCGCCCACCTGGAGCATGCGGCTGGACATATACTCGGGCACCTCGTTCTGGGGAGTGATGGGATAGCCGAAGTAGTAGCGGCAGCCGGCGCGCACGGCGGCCTCGCCCAATACGTGGGAGCCTCGCATCAGTTGTTTAGCCACGGTACACCTCGATGGCGATGTCGGGACAGGTGAGGGCGCACAGGGTGCACGCGTTGCAACAGTCGCCGTTTTCTCCCTGGCTGAACTCGGCGGGATAATAGCCCTTGTCGTTTAGCCCCGTGCTGACGGCGATGCACTGCTTGGGGCAGACCGAAACGCAGAGCGAACAGCCCTTGCATTTTTCCCGGTCGATAATGATTTTGCCTTTTGCCATGGAGCCTCCTGGTGACTGGTGGCCGCCGTTGCTTGGACGGCCATGGGACGGAGAACTATAAACTAGAAATGTTGTCTCATATCAGGAAGAAAGGATGGTGTCAAGCGGTTGGGCGCTTGGCAGCGGTTTGACACCCGTGGGGGGGCCGTCTAAAATTGCAACTACAACGCGTTGAATTATAAAACTAAACCCAACCACTTTCCCGAGAAGAGCCCATGTCCGACACCATCCCGGCCAACTCCGGCTTTTCCGCCGCCGAGCGCGGGGAAGCCCTGAAAATGCTGGAGCAGCACCACTGCTTCCCCGGCTCCTACATGTTCAAGGTGATCGGCTACAACAGCGGGGATTTCGCCCAAGAAACCCGCCGGGCCGCCGAGGCGGTGCTGGGCCCCCTCATCGAGGCGGGCGCCGTGCGCTCGAGACCCTCGGCCGGCGGCAAGTATCTGGCCGTGACCATCGAGGCCGAGCTGGCCAGCGCCGAACAGGTCTTGGAGGTTTATGAGGGGCTGCGCGCCTTGGAGGGATTGGTGACCCTGGCCTAGGCCGGCCGCCATTGGGGGGCGGGGTTAAGATGCCAGGTCCCCGTTTCGTCCTGTTGGGCGATTCCCCTTCCGTTCAACTCCGTAAACGACGTGGACAGAGATTCCTCCGGCGCGTTCCAGATGGGCCGCACCCGGTCCAGGGTGAGATGCACTCCCTGGTCCGACAGGGCACTGAGCAACAGATACAGGCTGGTGGCCTCCACGCTGAGGCCCTGATTAAAGATGCGTTGATCCATGTTCCGGCTTTCCCTTGCCCCTGGAGGCCGCTAAAGTGGATAGTGATGCGTTGTCCTTGTACCACATTGCCGCGCCGGGACCGAGCCCTCGCGTTTGTCCGGCCGTCTTTAGAGGAAAATACCCATGGATTTTAGCGCGCTGATCTTTCCGGCCACCGCCCTCAGGCGTAGCGCCCTCACCGCCCTGTGCCCCTTGTTCAAGCCCCTGTGGGTGCTGGAGCCGCCCAGCCTAGGGGACGGGTCCCGGGCCACCCCGCCGGGCCTGGAGAGTTTGGCCCGCACTCTGCGGCCCGTGGGGCAGGCCGGAGCCCAGGGCTCGGACAACCCCCAGGTCCAACAGGCGGCCAAGTTGCTGGGCCAATGGCAGCAATGGCTGGCTTCCCACCAGGGTTCCAGCTCGGCGGAGGCCATAAAAGCGGGAATGGAGCCGCCGACCCCGCCGGAGACTTTCCGCACCCTGATCCGCGACATCAAGAGCTATAGCGGCCCCGAGGGCAAGGGCGACCCGGGTTTGCCCGCGGTGGAGGCGGATCTGTTGTTGCACCTGGCCCATATCCAGGACCAGGAGGTGGCCGAGTTGGAGCAGGCTCTTTCCCGGGCCCGCCAGGGAGAAAGCCGTCTGCGTCACTCCATGGGACAGGATCAGGAGGACCACCAGCCGGTGGACTATAAAATACCGCTTTTGGACCACCTGGCCCCGGTGGACTACAGCCTGCCCCAGGAGCATATGCTCGAGAGCAGGCTCAAGGCCTGGGCCACCCTGGCCCAAGGGCTGGACCAACAGGCCGCCTGGCTGACCACCACCAGCGGCCAGGCCGCCCGCCTGCTTCTGGAGAGGGCCCACGATCTGGTGCTGCCGCCGGCCAAGGAATACCGCACCCCGGCCGGCGCGGTGTCCCCCCTCACCCTGGCTCCAATGTTTCCCCGGCCCGACAACCCCCTGGCCCAGGAGGCGGCCCGCCTGGTGCTGCCCGACCTCTCGGAACTGGACGACCAGGCCTTTTTGGATCTGGCCGCCAAGCTGGACAGCCAGCCGGATATGGATCTGCTGCGCCAGCGGGTGAATCACCTGGCCCAGCGGGTTGACGGCGAAAAGTGGTGGGCCGGCCTGGCCCCGGAACTGGGCCAGGAGGCCCGGGAGTTGGCCCAGGCCTATGGCGATCTGGTGCAACAGGCGGGAGTGCGCGCCGGCGGCAAGCCCCGGGGGTTGAGCCTGCTGGCTTTCCCCGGCCTGAGCCGCCAGGACGTCTTGGCCCTCATGCGCGGGGAAAAACCCGCCGGCGCCCCGGGCATGGACCAGTGGCCCGAGAACTGGCCCCAGGGGGCCACCGTGGTTTGGGCCCTTTGGTAAAGCGGGAGGGCCCTACAGCCCCCGCATGAAGGTCATAAGATAAAAGGCGGCCTTGGGACCCTGCTGGCGCAGGAACGGGCCGCCTTCCAGTTTGGCCATGGTCAGCTTGCCGATCAAAAGATAAGGGTCCTTGGGGGTCGCTTCAAAGGACAGAATCCGTTTGTCCTTGGTGATGATCTCCAGGGTGCAGTCCTCATGGCCCGGCGAGGGGCTCTTCACCCGGCAGCGGTTGCCCCCGGCCAGGATCGCGGTTACCGCCCTTTCCAGATCCATGCCCAGCTTGAACACCTGGCCTCTGTCGTCAAAACCAAGTTTGAGGCGGCCCAAGCCGGGCTCCAGGGCCATGGCGGCATAGGCCTTTTTAGCTTCGGCCCAGGCCTGGATGCGTTTCTGGCGGATATATTCTATCTGCTCCGGGCTCATTTGGATGGTGGACGGGGCTGGTGCCAGATCGTGATCCGAGTGCTGGTGGTCGTGGCCGTGCCCTTGGGCCTTGGCGTCCGGAGCGGCCTTTTCTTGCGCCCAACCCACCCCCAGGGTCATCACCCCGGCGCACAGCAACCAAATGATCGCGGCCATGGTCATCTTATACATGCGATCGTCCCCCAGGTTTAATCGGTTCCGCCCGGCGGCCTTGCCCGGCTGCCCGGCAAAAAATTTGGGCCGGCCAGGCAAGGGAGGGAAAACCTGGCCGGCCCATTGCGGAGAGCAAGGTGTGGTTCTAGCCCTTCTTGCGCAAGGACCCCGTGGAGTCCACGGTTCGGATATTGATCAACTCCTGCTCGGTGGGCTCGGGCACCACCTTCACGTCGGGCGACACCTTCAGATCCCAGCCGGTGGAATCCTGAATCTCCTCCACGCTGCTGAAGGAGAAGTAGGCGTCCAGGTAGAACTGCTTGGTCACCGGGTCGGGGCGCAGGATGCCCAGAGTGGAGATGATGGCCGAGGGGCCGCCGCCCACGAAGCCGCAGCGCTGGCGCGCGTCGCCGCCGTTCAGGTAGCCCGGGCTGGAGATATAATCCACTTTTTCGATGAATCGCCGCTTCTCGTGGGAGGCCATGATCAGATAGCTTTTGGCTCCCACCGCGATGTCGTTGGCTCCGCCGCTGCCGTTGAGGCGCACCCGGGGGGGCACGTACTTGCCCAGCCTCCAGGGCGGGTCTTCCCAGATGCCGGTGGTGTTCACGTTGCCGTATTGATCCACCTGGGCGGCCCCGATCACCGCGTTGTCGCAACGCCCCGAGGCCACCAGGAAGCCCAGGGCGTCGATGGCGTTGGTGAAGCTGGTGGCGTTGGCGCTGATGCGGTTGCACTCTATGCCCCAAGGCAGGCCGCCCACCGGGGTGGAGCCGTACACCCCGCCCTCGGTGAAGGGCATCAGATTGGGGGCGTGGTTTAGCTGGGCGAAGTAGCCGGCCAGCATGGACAGCCCCACTCCCAGGATAATGAGCTGGCCGTCTTTGATCTCCCGGCCGGTGACTATGGCCATGAACTCCTGCTTGGTGTATTCCATCTCGCCTATCCCTTTGCCTGGTCCAACAACTCGGCCACCTCGACATCGCTCTTGATCCACTTGCGGTAGGGGTCCATCAGGAAGGCGGTTTCCGTGGCCGTGAGCTTGGCTATCTTTTCCGGGCCGATCAAATCCAAATACTCGCTGGGGGTGGTGTAGGGCTCGACCCATTTCCGGCAGTAGTCCTCGGTGCCCTCGGCGGTCTTCATGGCTTTGTTCATGTAGAACATGTGCTCTTCGTCGCTGTCGTAGAGCCCGCAGGAGGCCTGGGGCCAGGAGCACAGGGGCCACCAAACCACCGCGTCCACCACCTCGGCGATGATGCGCACCAGGTTGGGGTATTGGCGCATGCAGCCGGTGTCCACGATCTTGTCGGCCACCAAAACCACTTTTTGGGCGGCCCGCGACATCTCGAAGCGGCTCCACTCGCTGCCCAGCATTATGGCGTTGCCGTAAATGTCGGCCATGGTCACATGGATGGCGGCCACCTCCGGCCTAAGGGAGCGGAAAGCGCCCAGGGTCTGGCCGGTGAAGGGGTCGGTGATGGTGGGGATCTTCCCGGTGGCCGGGTAGACGCCCGGATCGTCGCCGGAGCACCACTGCTGGTCGTTGCAGATGTTGACCGTGGCCGGCACGAAGGGCCAGTTCATGGCCCCGCCGAAGAATCGAAAGGCCATGGCCCCGTTGGAGTAGTCCTCGATGATGGTCTGGCCGCTGGTCACCGCCCGGTTGAGACCGTTGGCGAATCCGTAGACCTCCAGGCCGGAAAAGCCCACCTCCACCCGGCGCACCGCGCCCACCGCGGCCAGCAGGTTAACTTGGCTGGAGCCGCAGTGGCAGATGACGTTTAAGTCCTTGCGGCCCTGCTTGACCATCTCCTTGCCAAAGGCGATGGAGTCCGAGCCCACCGGAAAGGCGGCGCCGTGACAATAGGTCATGCCGTCCCAGGTGTATTTGGCCACGGCGTCTTGGATGGACATCAGCTTGTTGCGCAAAAGTAACCTCCTTCACCCAGCGTGGGGGCCGACCCGGCGGCACCGCCCGCCTGACTCAGAAAACATATATTCCTCGCCGGTCAAACCTGCAGAACTCATGCCATATTGTTAAGGCTTACCATAGCAGCAAGACCGGGTTGGAGCGGTGTCAAATCCGGACTTGGCCTTGGAAGAATATCCCATGCCCAGGACAAAGACCTTGAAGGCCCGCCAGGCCCGGGGGCCGGTTTCCTCCAGGCGCGGCGATGCGGCCTCTTGCGCCAGCCGGGCCGGCGAGCCGGCCCAACTCAGGCGCAGTTCAAGGGCTCCCTTGGCCTGGGAATCCAGCGCCCGCGCCATGATCAAAAGGGGCTCCTTCGCTTGCAGGGGGCCCTTGAAGCCGCCGGCTTGCCATTGCTCGGTCTTGGCTCCCCACTGTTTGGCAGTGTAGAGGACCAGGCCAGATTGTTGGGCCAGTTTCAACTCCACCGAGGCATTTGTGACGCCTTTAGGCGCCTCCAACGCATAGTAGCGGGCCGCTCCCGCGGCCAGGGGCCCCAACTTTATGCTTTGCCGTAAAACCGTCTTACCGTCGGCGGCTTGCTGAACGGCTCCCGGCCCGGGCAAAGTAAATGTCGGGACCACCGGGGTGTAGTCCACCCTAAGCTTGACGTAGCCTGATTTCCTTTGGTCCTCCGGCCGGAGGCAGAGGCAGCCCAGGAGGTTTTCGCCCGGCTCAACAAGCCCGGGCGCCGGCGACACGCCGGCGCCGGCGTTATAGGGTTTCCATTGCCCCGCCTTGAGCCCCGCATTGAGGCAGGAGGCCGCCGATGCGGCGTCAATGGAAAAGGGCGCCGCCAGCGGTTTGTCCTTGCGGTCGAATAACTGTCCGGAAAGCCCATTCAGCCTGAAAGCCACCGGAGGCCGGGAAGCATCCTTCAGGGAGCCGTTGAACAGGACCTGGTCCCATCGCCCGTTGTTCACCCCGCACATGCAGCCGGACCCCTGGTGGTCCTTGGGGTCTTCTCCTTTGGCGGCCAGGTGGTCGCTGTAACCCATTAAACGGGTGTCGCCGCCGGGCAAGGCTTGCTGGGCCACCGGCGTGAATAACAGCTCGTAGTAAACCTCCGGGAAACAACTTGAGGCCCGTGATGAGCCGCTGAGAAGAAAAAGCGTAAGCAGGACCGCCACCAAGCCGGTCAGCGGGGCGGCCCCGAAAAGACTTTTGCCGTTTGTCCGCAAAGCGTTTCGCAACAATTGACTTGCCTTTCGCCTTAACCGGGGCAAAGTGGCCCCGCCGTTCATCGCGTATTTTCTGGACAATCCCGCCATGCGGCCTTTGCGTAAAAGCTGCAACAATCGCACCAACCAGCGCCTTTTCGTGGCCGAAATAGTCCGGTGTCGGCGTGGCATGCGTTTTGCTATTGACCATGGGACTAGTTCGCCGGAGCCAGGGCTAGCTGCTGCTCCTTGGTTCTCGCACCGCTTCGCAGGCCTCGGCCGGCAAGAGTTTAGGCATACCAATCGA
Organism: Pseudomonadota bacterium; assembly: GCA_018819925.1. Classification (GTDB taxonomy): domain Bacteria; phylum Desulfobacterota; class Desulfarculia; order Desulfarculales; family Desulfarculaceae; genus Desulfoferula. The sequence goes on along the minus strand of JAHJPG010000106.1, from coordinate 6,832 downwards.
ATGGAGCCTATACCGCCGGCCGCGAGTACGGCCTGGACGCAACGCGCTCTTGGCCGCCGCGATTGGCGATGGGCGCTGGAGATATAGGGATGGGTTGCAAGAACTAACATCAGCTACGGAGGAGGTTAGGAATGAGACCTGGGAAAAAGCTAATGGTTCTGGCTCTGGCCTTGCTGCTGGGCATCGCGTTTGCTCTGCCGGCCATGGCGGCCACCAAGCCGGAGTTCCTCTGGAAGTGCCAGTCTTCCTGGCCCCGGGGCAGCGGTCTGCACTACCTACAGATGCGCACTCTGGACTTTATCGAGAAGTGGACCAACGGCAGGGTGAAGTTCGAGCGATACAGCGCCGGTGAGATCGTGCCGGGCTACGAGGTGTGGAACGCGGTGCAACGCGGCGTGCTGCCCACCGGCTTGGCGTGCACCTGCTACACCATGCGCAAGGACTGGACCAGCGGTATGTATTGCTCCGCCCCCGGTCTGGGTCCCGTGGAGAAGATGGCCTTCTACCACGGCACCAAGGACGTGGCCCAGACCAAGGACTACGCCACTCCGGTGTGGAAGCTTTTGGAAAAAATCGGCATGGACAAGTTCGGCGTTAAAATTCTCCCCAGCGCCTTGCAGACCACCGAGACCTTCCTTTATTCAAGAAAACCCGTTAATTCCATCAAGGATCTACAGTCTCTTAAGATTCGCTCGGTCGGCGTTCGCGGAGACGTGTTCAAGTTCGCCGGTTGCTCGGTGGTGGGCATGCCCGCCGGCGAGGTCATGCCCGCCATGGAGCGCGGCGTGATTGACGCCTGTGAATTCGCCAACTTCTTTGGCGACGTGGACCTCGGCTTCGCCGACGTGGCCAAGTACATCTACTTCAACCCCTACAGCTCCGCTCCCTGCGACCTGATGTTCTTCGTCAACAAGGACGAGTGGGCCAAGGTGCCGGACGACCTGAAGAAGCAGATCAAGGAAGCGGCTTTCGAGTCCATGAAGTGGTCTCTGGCCGAGTGCCTGTTCCTGGACTTCCTGGCCATGCGCAAGGCTGAAAAGCAGGGCGCCAAGATCGCCATTATCCCCATGGAGGTTGGCGAATTTATTCATAAAAAGGCCAACGAATTCTACGCGAAAAAGCAGAAGGAAGATCCCGAACTGGCCCAGTACATGCAATATCATGACGTGTTCTTCAACAAGGAGGGCTACGGCAAGTACGTGAAATACGTAAACGACTTGCTGTAAACCACCTTCCGAAGCAACCTTGCCCGCCCCCGCCCGCCCATGTTGGGCGGGGGCTGGCTTTTAGCATGTAACCAAGGAGCCTCGCGCGATGGTGTTTATTAAAATCATCGACTGGATAAGCGAATGGAGCGGCAAGACCGTTTCCTGGCTGTTCCTGGTCCTATGTGCCACCGTGGCCTACGATTTATTCGCCAGAAGAGTCACCGGCAGGGCCACGGATTGGGCTTTTGACATCAACTACATGATTTACGGCACCAATTTCATGATCGCCGGGGCCTATACGCTGCTGCACAATGGCCACGTGCGGGTGGACGTGCTGTACAACAATTTCTCAGTCAAGACCAGAGCTTGGCTGGAAATACTCTTCTATCTAGTGTTCATGATTCCCATGTGCGTGTTTTTGTTGTCCTCCACCTGGCTGGATTTTGGCTACTCCTTCGAGGCCCGCGAGGTGTCGATTCAGAGCGCCTGGCATCCGGCCATCTGGCCTTATAAGTTCGTGATGCCGCTGACTTTCACTCTTTTGCTGCTGCAATCCATCGCCGAGTTGGCGAAGAACATCATGGCTGCGGCCGGGAGGAGTCAGCATGTCGCTTAATGAGGTTTATGCCATCTTGATGGTCTGCTTGCTTTTGGGCGGCGTGATCATCGGTTTCCCCGTGGCCTTCATGCTTGGCGCCATAGGCGTGCTGTTCGGGGCCTTGGCCTACGGCTTCAATGCGGCAAGTTATCAAGCTGCCCTAAGCACTTACGGGGTAATGTCCGGCTGGTCCCTGCTGGCCATCCCCCTGTTCGTGTTCATGGGCGTTGTATTGGAAAAGGCCCAGTTGGCCGACCGGCTCTATATGGGCCTGCGCCTGCTGCTCGGCCCCCTGCGCGGTGGCCTGGCCATCTCCACCATGGCCCTGGCCACCATGTTCGCCGCCTGCACCGGCATCGCCGGGGCCTCGGTTATCGCCATAGGCCTCATCGCCCTGCCATCGATGCTAAGATATGGTTATGACAAAAAAATGGCATGTGGGGCCATTTGCGCCGGCGGTGGCCTTGGCGTGATCATACCACCCAGCATCATGATGATTCTTTACGGCCCCCAGGCCGGGGTGTCCATTGCCAAGCTTTTCATGGCCGCGGTATTCCCCGGCCTTATCATGGCCGGGCTTTACATGCTGTACATGATAGTGGTCTGCGGGGTTAAACCCGAACTGGGGCCGCCTATTTCCAAGGAGGAGGCCGCCCAGTATTCCAAGAAAGATGTCGCCAAACTGCTCCTGGTGGCTGGTGTGCCCCCGGTGGGATTGGTCATGGCGGTGTTGGGCAGCATCTTCTTCGGATGGGCCGCCCCCACCGAGGCCGCTTCCCTGGGCGGTTTGGGCGCCCTGATCATCACGGCCTGCTACGGCAAACTCAGCTTTAAGATGATCAAGGAGACCTGCTTCAGCGCCCTCAAGATCAGCACATTCATCATGTGGCTGGTTTTAGGGGCAAAATATTTCATGTCCACCTTCAATAAGTTGGGTGGCGGCAACCTCATCGGCGACATGCTGATGGCGGTGGACCTGGGCCCCACCGGCCTGTTGGTCCTAATGCTGGGTATCATCTTCATCTTGGGCATGTTCATGGATTGGATCGGCATCCTGCTGGTGGTCATCCCCATTTTCGTGCCGATCGTCAAACTCATGGGCTGGGACCCGCTTTGGTTCGCCATGCTCTTCTGCATCACCTTGCAGATATCATACATAACTCCGCCGTTTGCCTATTCGATCTTCTACTTGAAAGGCATAGCGCCGCCGGAGGTGAAACTGACCGATATCTACCGGGGATGCGTACCGTTCATAATCATTCAGTTCGTTGCCCTGCTCATCTTGTACTTCTGGCCATCGTTGGCTACGTATCTGCCCAGCATAATGAGGGCCTGATGAAGGACATGGACTAGGGCATCCGGCAAGGAAAACGAGTGGAAAGTTAATACGTCATGGTTGTAGACTCTTGACAATCCCCTGATCCAAACCGCTATTCATAGGGGCCGCCGGCCTTTGGCCAAGAGGCGCTGGTTACGGGAGTGCCGCCACAATCTGGAGGAATACTGATGTCTTACAAATACATCCTAGCCGAGGTCAGGGACCGCATCGGCATCATCACCTTGAATCAGCCCGACAAGATGAACGCCCTGGGCGCCGCGGTTGAGTTGGAGATAACCGGCTGCCTGCAAGACTGGGCAAAGGGCAAGGATGTCAAGGTAGTTATACTCAAGGCCAACGGCAAGGTCTTCTGCTCGGGCCATGACCGGCTGGAGGTGCGTGACGGCACCCCGTCATCCATCCGAAATCTTTTCCAGACCTCCTACGAAATGATGAGCTGCATGCGCCAGGTGCCCATGCCCATCATTGCCCAGGTGCATGGCATCGCCATGGCCGGAGGCTGCCATCTGGTGGCGGGTTGCGACCTGGTGGTGGCGGCGGAAAACGGCGCCAAGTTTGGCATGACCGGCCTGAAAATCGGCTACAACTGCTCCACGCCCACCGTGGCGGTCAGCCGTGCGGTGGGGCAGAAGAAGTGCTTGGAAATGCTGTTGACCGGCAACCTCTACAGCGCCCAAGAATCCATGGCCATGGGCTTGGTGAATCGGGTGCTGCCCGATGAGCAGTTGGAGCAGGAAACCTTTGCCTGGGCTCAGGAAATCGCCAAGGGCTCCCGCATCGTGCTGGGTATTTCCAAGCAGGTGTTCTATGCCCAGATTGAAATGACCGAGGACCAGGCCTACCACTACGCCAAGGAGATGATGGCCATCGCCGCCTTGCTGCCCGATGCCCAAGAGGGGTTTAGCGCCGGCATTGAGAAGCGCGAGCCCAACTTCCCCGAGGAATAAAGCCAACGCAACTGAACAACAATATTTTTGCGATCTCGTGGGCCGCCCTTTGCGGGGCGGCCCACTTTTTTGGCGGCGATATTTTTTTTCGATCGGTCCATTGCATAATTGCACCAGGCTAAACTTATATTGTAGATTCAATTTGAAATTGATCAAGAAAACCTATCGGGAAGGTAGGTATTAGGGCCGATGCCCGCTCGGTGTGCGCTGATAATGGCTCGGCTAATTTATTTAACTTATACGTATTGTTACAAAAAGCGGTGCTAATGGTGGGGTTGCGCGTCTGGGCGTTGAATTCGGCTGGCGCATTGGTTTCGGATCGTGGGGCAACATCAGGGGAAGACAGATTGACTCAGCACAACTCTAACCAATCTAGGCACCCTAGGCCCGGTAACGGAAACCAGCAAACGCCCGTGGGTGCGGCATTGTTGGCTTTGGACTCTCAACAACGGCTGCGCAGCGTCAACTCCGTTGCGGCCAACCTTTTGGATATTGACCCCCGGGATTGCTTGGGGCGTTCGATCTCTCAAACAACAATAGACCGCAACTTACTTAAATTTATCAATTCTGATGGATCTCCCACTGAAATTATCAATGTCAACGGGCAAGAGTGCTGGGCTAGTCTTGCGTGGATGGATGGTGAGGAGCGGACCCAGGTGCTGGCCTTGAACCCTGTCATGGCCCAGGCTCCGCAAGGCGAGGACGAATCCCTTAAAAAAGAGTTGGCTTCACTGCTGGACAACTCCTATGACGGCATAATCGTGGCCAACGATGAACAAGTGCTCAAAGTCAACGCCAGCTTCGGCCGTATCACCGGGGTGGCGCCCAGCTTGCTGATATCCAAAAAAATAAACGACTTAGATGCAACCAAGCATGTCTGTTTGGCTGCGTTGCGCGAGGTGATTCGTCTGACCTGCCACCACAAGAAGACCATTACCTTGCAGCGAAAGCTAAACTCAGGCAACGAGATTTTTGTCACCTGCAACCCGGTTTTGGACCGCCACAGACAGGTGGACCGGGTGGTGATCAACGTTCGCGACATAACCGAACTCAAGAAGTTGGAAGACCAGATAAAAAAGCTGGCTGGTCTGCGAAGGGAGAGCGACGGAAAGCCCCCACGCCATGAGGCCCTGAGGGATATTGTGGCCGAGAGCCCCTCCATGGAGCGGATGTTGGAGTTGGTGATGCGGGTGAGCCAAGTCAACTCCACGGTTCTGCTCAGTGGTGAAAGCGGGGTGGGCAAGGATGTGGTCGCCAGGCTTGTTCACCGCTTAAGTCCCAGAAACAATGAAGCTTTCGTATCGGTTAACTGCGGGGCGGTGCCTGAGAATCTGCTGGAAAGCGAATTCTTTGGCTATGACAAGGGCGCCTTTACCTCGGCTAGCCGCAATGGTAAGCCGGGTTTGTTCGAGCAGGCAAACGGCGGCACTTTTTTCCTGGACGAGGTGGGAGAACTCCCGCTTAACCTCCAGGTCAAACTGTTGAAAGTGATTCAGGATCAGAGCTGCCGGCGGTTGGGTGCCATCCGCAACGTCAGTTTGGACATTCGCTTCATCGCGGCCTCCAACCGGGATTTGCGCAAGATGGTGGCTGAAGGGAAATTCCGCGAGGACCTTTTTTACCGCCTATATGTGGTGCCCATCACCATAGACCCATTGCGTGAGCGGCGGGAGGACATCCTTCCGCTGGCAGTCATGTTTCTCAAGGAATTCAACGACAAATACGGTACGGCCAGGACTTTGGGCCATGAATTGATGTCCATCTTGGAGGCCTACAGTTGGCCCGGCAACGTTCGTGAACTGCAAAACGTAATTGAGCGCTTGGTGGTCACCGCTGATTCCGAGATCCTGGCCGCGCGGCACCTGCCGAATTCCATATATCAGGAAGCGGTGGAAGAGGGGGTTTACTGGTGGGTCGGGGAAAACCTGAATTTGCGCCAGGCTCGTGACTCCCTGGAGCGTCAGATGATTCAAAAGGCGCTCGCTAAGACCGGTAATACCCGTAATGCTTCGATATTACTGGGGGTTGACCATAGCACCGTGGTGCGCAAGGCACAGCGGCTGGGGTTGGATCTGAGGGCAGCCACCCAAGCCGGCCCAAGCACGGACTGACCCCGCAATGGGCTAGGGCCTTTCTAGGTACTTTTGTCCGTCTCTTTAAAATACACTTCGGTTTTTGTAGCATAAGACTTTGTAATATCATTAAAAAGCTATGATAATCCCTGTGGGGCCGTCCGATTAAAAACCGTACGAATAGCCGTTGGTATTTTTTCTTGGCAAGGCCGGAAAAGTCTGATGATGCCTACCAAAATATTGGTGCATTATTGCAGTAAAAATTATTTTTGGTGTAAAAATGCACCGGAAGTCTGCCGGATTTTATTTTGAAAAATTCATGCGCCAGGAAAATATCCCTGATAATAACAGTGCAACGATAAACTTAAACTCTGACAGGTCATGTCGCGGTGAATTGGGCCAGGAGCGGCGTTCCTGGATGTCTGTGGATAAATAAATGTATGTAGAATTGTTCCGTCCCTGTTGGCACATATGTTGTATTAACTTTTTAAATGTTTAGGGTCGCCTTTAATTTTAACCGCGAACTCGAGCAAGGAGTTTGGCGTGACTGAGCACAAGCACATTCCCCTTGGGGTGGGTTTCTACCCCGACTGGTGGAAAGCAAACTACGGCATCACCTTTGGCCGCGACTATTACTATGATCCCGACTACCGGGTCGAGGTGGGTCT
>JAHJPG010000105.1 GCA_018819925.1 Pseudomonadota bacterium | reverse complement strand
GCCCAGGGCGCCGTCCATGGACACCAGGGCCCGCACCCGCGCCGGATGCTCCAGGGCCACCCGCCGGGCCACGTCCATGCCCATGCTGTGGCCCATGAGCACCGCGTCCTTGACCTTGGCTTGGTCCATGACCGCCAGCACCGAGCGGGCCAAACGCTCCTGGGTGTAGGCCACCTGGGGCGCGTCGCTCTTGCCGTGGCCGATCATATCCAGGGCGATGACCCGGTGGTTTTTGGACAGGGCGGATATTTGCTCCCGCCAAAAGTTCTGGTTACATATCCAGCCATGAATAAGAACCAGGGTGGGCTCGCCTTGCCCCTGGCTGGTGTAATAGACCTTGTGCCCGTCAAGCTTGGCGTAGGCCTCCTGCCCTGCTTGGGCCATGGCGGGCAATAAAAGCATCAGGGCAATCAGGCAGGCCGCCCATATTTTCAAACGCCGGTTCATGCCAATTCCTTCCAGGCCAGTTCCTCGGCCTCCAGTTGCTTGATCTTGTCGCGGATAAGGGCAGCCTCTTCGAAACGCAGGTCCTTGGCCATCTGCTCCATCTCTCGGCGCAGCTTGGCGATCTCCTGGGGTATTTCCTCGGGCTCCAGCTCCGGGCCTTGTTCGGCCAGGGGCACGGTGGTGTAGTCGGCCTCCAGCTCGTGGGGCAGCATGGCCCCGATGGCCTTCTTTATGCTCTTCGGGGTGATGTGGTGCTCCTGGTTGTACTGGGCCTGCACCTCGCGCCGCCGCTCGGTCTCCTCCATGGCCCGGGCCATGGAGTCGGTGATTTTGTCGGCGTAGAGCAGCACCCGGCCCTCCAAATGGCGCGCCGCCCGGCCCGTGGTCTGGATCAAGGAGCGGGTGGAGCGCAAAAAGCCCTCCCGGTCCGCGTCCAGGATGGCCACCAGGCTCACCTCGGGCAGATCCAGGCCCTCGCGCAAAAGGTTGATGCCCACCAGCACGTCGAACACCCCCTTGCGCAGGTCTCGGATGATCTCCACCCGCTCGATGGTGTCGATGTCGGAGTGCAGATAACGCACCTTCACGCCCATCTCGTCGAAGTATTCGGTAAGCTCCTCGGCCATGCGCTTGGTCAGAGTGGTCACCAGGGCCCGCTGCCCCTTGGCGGTGACCACGCGCAGCTCGCCCAAAAGGTCGTCCACCTGGCCCGAGGCGGGGCGCACCTCTATCACCGGGTCCATGAGCCCGGTGGGGCGGATGATCTGCTCCACCACCACCCCCTCGGCCTTGGTCAGCTCATAGTCGGCCGGGGTGGCCGAGACATAGACGATCTGGTCGGTGTGGGACTGGAACTCTTCGAAGTTCAAAGGGCGGTTGTCCAGGGCGCTGGGCAGGCGGAAGCCGTATTCCACCAGGGTCTGCTTGCGGGAACGGTCGCCGAAATACATGCCCCGCACCTGGGGCATTGAGATGTGGCTCTCGTCCACGATAAGCAGCCATTTCTGGGGAAAGTAGTCCAGCAAGGTGGGCGGGGCCTGGCCTGGAGCCCGGCCGGTGAGGTGGCGGGAGTAGTTCTCGATGCCGTGGCAGTAGCCCAGCTCTTTCATCATCTCCAGGTCGAACAAAGTGCGTTCGCGGACCCGCTGGGCCTCGATGAGCTTGCCTTGGGCCTCGAACTCGGCCAGGCGATCGGCCAGCTCGCTACGGATGGCGCTCATGGCCTGCGCCCGGATGCTCTCGTTGGTCACGTAGTGGCTGGCCGGAAAGATGGTCACCCGGGGGGCGCGCTCCAGGGCCACCCCGCGCAGTGGGTCGATGAAGGCGATCTCCTCCACCTCGTCGCCGAAAAAGGAGATGCGCACCGCCCGGTCTTCTTCGTAGGCCGGGAACACCTCGATGGTGTCGCCGCGCACCCGGAAGGTGCCCCGGTGAAAGGAGTACTCGTTGCGCTCGTAGAGCATCTCCACCAGGGTGCGGATCACCTGGTCCCGGTCCGCCTCCTTGCCCTGCTCCAAATACACGATCATGCCCGCGTAGGCCTCGGGCGAGCCCAGGCCGTAGATGCACGAAACGCTGGCCACGATGATGACGTCCTGGCGGGTGAGCAGGGCGTAGGTGGCCGCGTGGCGCATCTTGTCGATGCGCTCGTTGATGGAGGAGTCTTTTTCTATGTAGGTGTCGCTGGCCGGGATGTAGGCCTCGGGCTGGTAGTAGTCGTAGTAGGAGACGAAGTACTCCACCGCGTTGTGGGGGAACAGGGCCTTGAACTCGCCGTAGAGCTGGGCGGCCAGGGTCTTGTTGGGGGCCAGCACCAGGGTGGTCAGGCCGGTGCCCGCCACCACGTTGGCCATGGTGAAGGTCTTGCCGCTGCCGGTGACCCCCAAGAGCACCTGGTGCTTCACTCCGGCGGCCAGGCCCCGGGTCAGTTCATCGATGGCCCGTGGCTGGTCGCCCTGGGGAATAAATTCGCTGACCAGCTCGAAGTCGGCCCGGCTGGGCGCGGTGCGCCACCAGTGGGAGGTGAAGTCGCTTTCCCGGGCCATGCTTACTCCGTTGGGAACAAACGTCCCATGTCACCGGCCACCTGGGCGAGCCAGGCCTCGCGCTGCTGATGGCTGCTGAGGCAGATCACCCCGAACATGCGCCGGTGAAACTCCAACTCCGCGCACAAGCCGAAGACGCAGTCGCGCCACAGGCGCTCCAGGGGATCGCCGAAGGCCTCCAGTTCCCGGGCGGCCGGGGTGTTGGAGGTGTTGTAAACCACCGCCGTCCGGGCCGGCAAAAGCCCCTGGGGCACCCCCTCGCCGCCGTCGCCCTCCAGGAAACGATAGGCCCGGCCGGGGCGGAACACCCGGTCGATCCAGCCCTTCATTATGGCCGGAGGCATGCCCCACCAGTTGGGGTGTACAATGACTATGCCCTCGGCGCGTTCCAGGTCGCGGCAGTGGTCCTCTATGACCGGCGGCAGCTCGGCCTGTTCGGCTATCTCCTGGCGGCCAAGGATGGCGTCAAAGCCCGAGGTATAGAGGTCGCTGAAAAGCACCTCGTGGCCCAGGCCGCGCAAAGACTCCACCGCCGTGGCGGCGATGGCCGCGTTGAAGCTGGCCGGGTCGGGATGGGCCAGCACCACCAAAAGCCGCATGGCCTGCTCCTAGGAAAAAGAGATCTCGCCGTAGTAGTCCGGCACCTGCTCGCGGAAGGAACGTGAGAAACGCTCGGGAAAGATCACCCGGCGCACGTCGCCCAGGCCGAAGTCCAAGTTGCCGAACACCCGCCACTCCCGCTCCATGTAGTAGTTCTTTTCGTCAGCCGGGGGCAGTCCCTCCTCGTAAAACTTCACGAAGCTGAAAAAGTGGTAGATCAAAAACACAAACAGGCTGGTGATGTCCGGGGGGGCGTCCTTGGCCGGTTCGCCTTGGGTGGATTCCGGGTGCATCTTTTTGTAGGCGTCGTAAAAGGCCCAGAGCTGGTCGTGCTTTTCGTCGAAAAGGGCGGCCAGGGTCTTACCCCGGCCCTCGGCGGTGTTGATCTGGGAATTGCGGGCCACGTAGTACACCGGGTTGGCCCCGCGCTCGATGAGGAAGCCCTTGCGGAAGGCCAGGCCGAAGCGGCTGAACTTGCCCATGTGGATGCCCAGGTCGGGCACCGGGATGTCGGAAAAGCACACCACGTTGGAGCGGTAAGCCTCGTTGCCGGAAAAGGGCTTGTCCGGTTGAAAAGCCACCTTGCCGTCCACGTTCTCGCCCAGGGTGCCAGAGCGCAAAATCCGCACCAGCAGATCGAATTGCTGCTCATGGGCGTTGTACTCATGGCGGAAGCTGCGCCCCACGAAGTGGGTCAGCTCGTCGCTGACGTAACGCTGCATGCTCACGGCGGGGCTCCCTCCCTACTCAGCCAGCCGCCAGCGGGTGCCCGAGGCGCTGTCCTCCAGCACCACGCCCAGGGCGGTGATCTCGTCGCGGATGCGGTCGGCGGCGGCGAAGTCCTTGTCCTTGCGGGCCTGGGTCCGCTGGGCGATAAGCTCCTCTATCTTGGCGGGATCGGGCCCATCCCCGGCGGCCGGGGCGCTGGACTGCAAAAATTCCTCCGGGGATTCGCCCAACAGGCCCAAGCGACCGCCCAACTGCTTCAGGCGGGCGGCGGCCAGGCCCAACAGGGCCTGCTTGGCCGAGGCCTCCTTTTGCCCGCCCTTGCCCAGCATGGGCTGGCGGGGGGCCGGCTCCGGCGCGGCGGCCAGCTTGTTGGCGGTCTTGGCCAGGCTGAACAGGGCGCCCAGGGCGCGGGGGGTGTTGAAGTCGTCGTCCATGGCCGCCTCGAACTCCACGGCGTGGCCGTCGATCTCCTTCATCCACTCCAACTCTCCGGGCCGGGTCAGGCGCTGGGCCAGGGGTTGGTCCGCCGGCGGAGCGGTCTCGCGCAGGGCCAGATAGAGCCGCTCCAGGCCCTGGCCGGCCTCCTTAAGGGCCTGGTCGCTGAAGTCCAATGGCGAACGGTAGTGCTTGGACAGCAAGAAAAGCCGCAGCGCCTCGGGTTTCACGGTTTTCAAAATGTCGTCCACGGTGAAGAAGTTGCCCAGAGACTTGGACATCTTCTCGTGGTTCACCCTGACGAAGCCGTTGTGAATCCAGTAGCGGGCGAAAGGCTGGCCGCTCAGGGCCTCGGACTGGGCCAACTCGTTTTCGTGGTGGGGGAACAACAGGTCCTCGCCACCGCCGTGAATGTCAAAGGTGGCGCCCAGATATTCCTGGCTCATCACCGTGCACTCGATGTGCCAACCCGGACGGCCCGGCCCCCAGGGGCTGTCCCAGGAGGGCTCCCCGGGCTTGGAGCCCTTCCACAGCACGAAGTCCATGGGGCTTTTTTTGCGCTGGTCCACGGCGATGCGGGCCCCGGCCTGCATCTGGTCCAGCTCCCGGTGGCTAAGTTTGCCGTAGCCGGGGAAGCTGTCCACCGCGAAGAGCACGTCGCCCCCTTCCACGGCATAGGCGTGGCCCTTTTCGATGAGGGCCTGAACCGAGGATATGATGCCCTCGATGTGCTCGGTGGCCCGGGGCTCTTGGCTGGCCGGAAGCACCTTCAGGGCCTGCATGGCCCGGGTGAAGGAGTCTATGTTGTCCTGGGTGAGCTGACGCCAGTCCTGTCCGGTCTCGTTGGCCCGCTTGATGATCTTGTCGTCGATGTCGGTGAAGTTGCGCACGTAGGTGACCCGCCAGCCCTTGGAGCGCAGATGGCGGTGGATGGCGTCAAAGGCCACGTAGCAGCGGGCGTGGCCGATGTGCGGCGAGTCGTAGACCGTGACCCCGCAGACGTACATGCTCACCTGGCCGGGGACCAGGGGCTGGAACTCTTGTTTTTGCCGGGTCTGGGTGTTGTAGATAACCAGGGACATCAGCTTCTCCGCTTGCGCACGGCAGGTTGAATTTTTTTATGACCGGGCGATGACCGCCGTGGCCCAGGCGGCCATGCCCTCTTCGCGGCCCACGAAGCCCAGGCCCTCGGTGGTGCTGGCGGCCAGGTTCACCGCCTCCGGCTCCAGGCCCAGGGCACTCGCCAGCTTGGCCCGCATGGCCGGGTAGTGGGGAGATATCTTGGGCCGCTGGGCCAGCAGGGTCAGGCTCACCTGGGCTGGCCGCCAGCCTTCCCGGGCCAGGCGCTGAACCACTTGAGTCAATAGCTCCAGGCTGTCGGCCCCGGCAAAGGCCGGGTCGCTGTCCGGGAACATCTGGCCGATGTCCCCCAGTCCGGCGGCGGCCAGCAGGGCGTCCATCACCGCGTGGGTGGCCACGTCGGCGTCGGAGTGGCCCAAAAGGCCGCTGCTGTGCGTGAGTTCCACCCCGGCCAAAACCAGGCGGCGGCCCTGAACCAAACGGTGGGCGTCAAAGCCCTGCCCCACCCGGGTGGCCGCGCCCAGCATGCCCTGGGCCAGGGCCAGGTCTTCGGGGGTGGTCACCTTTATATTGTCCCGGCTGCCCATGACCAGCTTCACCTTTTCCCCCAGGCGCTCCACCAGCCCGGCCTCGTCGGTGGCGTAATATCCGTCCTTCGCCGCTTGGGCCAGGGCCCGCTCCAACAGGCCGCGCTCAAAGACCTGGGGCGTCTGCACCAGCCAGAGCCGGGAGCGGTCCAGGGTGGCCTCGGCCAGGTCGTCGGCCCCGGCCTGCTTGATGGTGTCCGCCGCCGGCACCGCAGCGATGGCCGCGCCGGTGTGGGCGGCGGCCGCCAGCACTCGGGCGAAAAGCTCGGGCTTGGCCAAAGGCCGGGCCGCGTCATGCACCACCAGCCATTTGGCTCCCAGCTTGGTCGCGGCAGCCACCCCGGCGGCCACGCTGTCCTGGCGTTGGGCTCCGCCGGGCACCACGGCGGCCACCTTGGCCAATCCGTAAGGCTCCACGCAGGTTCGCCTGGTCTCGTCCTCCCCACCGGGGGGGCAGACCACCACCACCGCGTGGACCTGGGGGGTCTGCTCCAGCACCATGAGGGTGCGGGTGAGCAGAGGACGCCCGGCCAGGGGCAAAAACTGTTTGGGGCGCGCGCCGCCCAGGCGGGTCCCCGCCCCGGCCGCCGGCACCACCGCCACCACCATGCCTTGCATAGGCTCCCTAACCCGCATGTTTCATGTAGGCCGTGCGTCCGGCTGCGCCGGGCTCAGGCACAAACAGGTCCCTTATAAAGCCAACGCGTTTTTCATAAGGATCGCATAAAACTAACTAGTTGCCCAATACCGCCCAACCTACATGAAATATGCGGGCTAAACCAAATAATAGGAAGAATTCTAGTATCCCCGGGCGGGCGGCGCAAGGCCGGGGAATTATTGCTCGCTCATGCGGCGGCTAACCTCGCGGTGATAGGCGGCATTGACCTCGGAGTGATCCAGCATGCCCAGGATGCGCCGCTGGCCGTCCTGCTGATCCACCACCGGCAACTGGCCGTAGCCGCTCTCCAAAAAGGTGAGCAGGGCGTCGTAGAGGCTCTGGTCCAGGCTCAGGCTGGCCGGCGGAGTGCAGAGTTCGCCCACCACCACCAAATCCTTGAGGGCGTCCTCGAAGATCACGGTGCGCACGTTGGTCACCGAGAGCAGGCCGATCATTGCGCCCTGGCTGTCGGTGACCGGGAACACCGCCTGGCCGCTGGAGGCCACCACCTGGCGCAACTTGGTGAAGGGGGTGGAGGCGGGCAGGGTGTGGAAAGCAGTGTCCGGCTTGAACACCTGCCCCACGGTGAGCTCTTCCATGACGTTCACCGTAAGGTCGCCCTCGTGGGCCGGGGACTGGAACTTGTTGGCCACCTGCTTTTCGTAGATGCTGCTGCCCCGGTTGAAGAGGATGGCAATCACCGAAACCAGCATCAAGGGCGGCAGCAGGGCGTAGGATTGGGTCATCTCGGTGACCATGATGAGGGCGCCCAGGGGGGCTTTGGCCGCGCCGGAGAAAAAGGCGGCCATGCCCACCAGCACGTAGGCACCGGGCTGGGTGACCACCTCGGGGAATAGCATGTGCCCCACCTGGCCCACCACCCCGCCGATCATGCCGCCGATGAACAGGGTGGGGCCGAAGACGCCGCCGCTGCCCCCGCTGCCGATGGTCAGGCTGGTGGTGGCTATCTTGGCCGAGGCGGCCAGGCACATCACCAAAATGCTCAGTTGGCCGTAGATGGCCATTTGCAGATAGCCGTAGCCGCCGCCGATGGCCTGGGGTACGAACAGGGCGATGGCCCCCACCCCCAGGCCGCCCAGCATGGGGCGGAAATGCTTGGGAATGGTCAGGCGGCGGAAGGCGTCGCGGGTGCTGTAGAACACCTTGACGTACAGCCCGCCCACCGGGGCGCACACCAGGCCCAGCACCGCGAAGATGGCCAGTTGGCGGGGATCGTGGGCCACGAAACCCGGCGTGGCGAAGATGGGATCAAAGCCGAAGACAAAGGTAAAAATGGAAAAGGCGATGACCGAGCTGATGACGCAGGGGATGATGGCTTCGCTCTCGAAGTCCTCCCGGTAAAGCACCTCGACACTGGTGATGGCCGCGCCCAGGGGCGCCCGGAAGATGGCCCCAAGTCCGCCGGCGCAACCGGCCAGCATGAAGATGCGCCGCTCCTGCACCGAGAGCTTGAGTATGCGCGAGACCCAGGAGCCGAAACCGGCCCCTATCTGGGCTATGGGCCCTTCCCGGCCGGCCGAGCCGCCGGTGGAGAGTGTGACGATGGAAGCGAAGGCCTTTACAAAGGGGACCCGGGTGCGAATTATGCCCTTGAGATTGTGAAAGGCCGAAATCATGGCGTCCATGCCGTGACCCTCGGCCTCGGGGGCGAAGGTGTAGACCACCAGGCCGGAGATAAGCCCGCCGATGGCCGGTATGAGAAACAGCAGCCAGGGGCGGTAGGGGGTATGCACCACCAGATGCACCAACTGCTCACCGGCCGGCTCCGGAGCCGGGGCTCCGGCCAGGTAGCCCAGGCAGAACCAGCGGGCCCATTCCAAGGCCACGAAAAAGGCAACCGCCCCGATTCCCGAAACTATTCCAATAAGTACGCTGATGGCGACGCGCCGGGTGGCGTCCTGGCGATAAAACCTCATCAGATCGGTGAGGCGAAAAATGGAGCGTTTTGCCTTGGTGGCCGCGGAATTCATCACTTAAAGGGCCTCTTTGGGTTATCTGGCGGATACAACAGCGAAAAATACCACCAGCCGGCCATATGTCAACGCGGTTACATTAAACTAGGTGGTATTGCCAAGGCTGACCACTGAGGTTAGGGTGGTAGAAGTGGTCGGAGTTTGTCTGTTTTTCCTTGGAGAGGGTTCATGGCCAAGGCCTCGATTTTGGTGGTGGAGGATGAAAAAGACATCCTCGACGTGGTTGATTTCAACCTGCGCCAGGCTGGCTACCGGGTGCTCAAGGCCACCGACGGAGCCGAAGGCCTGCGCTTGGCCAAGCACGAGAACCCTGACCTGGTGGTCTTGGATATTATGCTGCCGGGCATGGACGGCAAGGAGGTGTGCCGCCGGCTCAAGGCCGGGGAGGACACCCGGGGCATCCCGGTGTTGATCCTGACCGCCCTGTCGGGGGAGACCGACCGCATCATCGGCTTTGAAATCGGGGCCGATGACTACCTGACCAAGCCCTTCAGCCCCCGGGAGCTGGCTCTCAGGGTGCAGGCCATCTTGCGCCGGGGCCAGGAGCCCGCCGCCCACACCGGCCATCTGGAGATGGCCGGGCTGGATATAGACCCCGAGCGCCACCTGGCCCGGGCCGGAGACAGCGAGCTGGACCTTACCGCCACCGAGTTCAAGCTGCTGCACTACCTGGCCGCCCACGCCGGCAAGGTGCAGACCCGCGAAATACTGCTATCCCAGGTATGGGGCTATGTCTACGAGGGTTACGCCCGCACCGTGGACACCCACATCCGCCGTTTGCGCAAAAAGCTGGGGCCCTTTGCCGAGTGCATCGAAACGGTGCGCGGCATCGGCTACCGCTTCCGGGAAGACCGTTGAAACCGCGCCTATCCTTCCAAGGCTGGATCTTGGGGGGCTGCCTGGTGGTGGTGGTCTGCACCCTGGTATTCGTGGCCGTGGTCATGGAGCGCTCCCTTAGCAGCCACATGCTGGAGTTGGTGCGCTCCTCCATGCAGCGCGAGATCCTCACCGTGCGCGAGGTGGTGCGCGACCGCTGGCGGCCGGGCGAGGGCATACCCGCCGCCGACCGTCTGGCCGACGAGTTGGGGCGCATCGTGGGGTCCCGGGTGACTCTCATCACCCCCCAAGGCAAGGTGTTGGGCGACAGCCGGATGCCCCAGGGCGAAGTGCCGGGCATGGTCAACCACGCCGACCGTCCCGAGATCGTCCAGGCCATGGCCCAAGGCGAGGGCTCGGCGGTGCGCTACAGCTCCACCCTGGGGTTTGATTTGATGTACACCGCCCTGCGCCTGGACGGCCCGAACGGCCAAAAGCTCCTGGTGCGCCTGGCCCTGCCGCTCAGCCAAGTGCAGCAGGCCCTCAGCCGCACCCGGGGCCTGGTGCTCTGGGCGATGTTTCTGGGAGTGCTGTTGTCCATCGGAGTGGCCTATCTGGTGGCCCGCGGCATCAGCCGCCCGGTGCAGCAGCTCACCCGCACCGCGGCCAGCATCGCCGCCGGCGATCTTTCCCGCCGCTTCACCCGTTACCCCCGCCATGAGATCGGCGAGTTGGGCCGGGCATTCGACCAGATGGCCGACAACCTGCAAAGCACCATAGATGACATCACCCAATCCCGGGACCGCCTGGAGGCCATCCTGCGGGGCATGGTGGAGGGAGTGCTGGTCATAGACAACGACGGCTACGTGCTCTTGGCCAACCAGGCCCTGATGAAGATGCTGGAGCTCAAGGCGGTGCCCCCGGGACGTCTACCCTCGGAGATAATGCGCAACGCCGACCTGCTCGAGGCCCTGGACGAGGCCCGGGCGGGGCGGGAATACGTGTGGCGGGAGATCAAGACACTGGGCGCCACTCCCCGCCATCTGGAGGCCCACGTGGTGCGCATAAGCGGCGAGGCCTCCGGGCCGGGCATGGTCTGCGTGCTGCACGACATCACCGAGCGCAAGCGTCTGGAGAAAACGCGGCGGGACTTGGTGGCCAACGTGTCCCACGAGCTGCGCACCCCGCTCACCGCAGTGCGCGGCGCGGCGGAGACCCTGCTGGACGGCGCCCTGGACAGCCCCCAATACGCCCGCCACTTCGCCGAGCTTATCCTGCGCCAAAGCCACCGGCTGGAGCGGCTGGTGCAAGACCTGATGGAATTGGCCCGCCTGGAATCCGGCGAATCACCCCCCCGCCCGCGCCCCATCAACGCGGCGGAGTTGACCGATTCGGTGATGGAAGCGGTTACCGATCTGGCCCAGGCTCAAAATACGGAGTTGGAGCGCCGCCTGCCCCGGGAGCCCCTGGTCTTTGCCGCCGACGCCCGCCAGGTGGAGCAGGCGGTCTTGAATCTGCTGGACAACGCCATCAAATACACCGGCCAGGCAGGCCGCGTGACCCTGGCCATGGAGGCCCGGGACCAGGAGGTGATTATCAGCGTCAGCGACACCGGCCCGGGCATCGCCGCCGAGTATTTGCCCCGGCTTTTCGAGCGCTTTTTCCGGGTGGACACCAACCGCTCTCGTGAGATGGGGGGCACCGGGTTGGGATTGGCCATTGTCAAACACATCGCCCAAGTGCATCATGGCCGGGTGGAGGTGGACAGCGCCCCGGGCCGGGGCAGCACCTTCCGGCTGATACTTCCCTTGGTCAATTTGGGGGGCCCATGACCCCGAACAATGGGGTCGAGCCATGCTCTCGTCCTTGAACATCGGCATAATCCGCGACGAGCGCTTTCTGCGCCACCAGACCGGGCTGTCCCATCCCGAAAGCCCCCAGCGCCTGGCCGTGGTCCACCGCATGCTGGACTACGACTTCGCCGCCACCTACCTGGAGCGCCCGGCCGAGCCCGCCACCCTGGAGCAGGTGGAAGCCCTGCACACTCCCGACTACATCCGGATGGTCATAGCCACCGCCCGGCGGCGCTTCACCAACCTGGCCGCCGACACCACCGCCAGCTCCGAGAGCTGCTTCACCGCCTTCTTGGCCGCCGGGGCCTGTATTAGCGGGGCCCGGGAGCTCCTGGCCGGCGACTACCAGGCCGCCCTGGCCCTGGTGCGCCCTCCCGGCCACCACGCCCAGCCCGCCAAGGCAGAGGGCTTTTGCATCCTCAACAACCTGGGCATAACGGCCCTGGAGCTGCTACGCCAAGGGCTGAAGCGCATCCTCATCGTGGACTGGGACCTGCACCACGGCAACGGCCTGCAAAAGGTTTTTTACAACTCGCCCGAGGTGTTTTATTTCTCCAGCCACCACCTGCAGTCCTATCCCCACACCGGCGACTGGGAGGATACCGGGGCCGGGGCTGGAGAAGGCTACACCCTGAACCTTTGCCTGCCGCCCGGCGCGGACGACAACGACGTGGTGGAGCTGTACCGCCAGCTGCTGCCCCCGGTGGTGGAGCGCTACCGGCCCCAAATTATTTTGGTGGCCGCCGGATTCGACGCCCACCGGGACGACCCCCTGAGCAACCTGAGCATGAGCGCGGCGGGCTTCGGCGCCCTGAGCGGGCTTCTGGCCGACCTGGGCCCCAAGGGCTGCGGGGCTCCCTTGCTGTTGGCCTTGGAGGGCGGCTACGATCCCGTCGATCTGGCCGAGTGCCTACGCCAAGTGCTCCTGTCCTGGCAAGGCGAACCCACCATGCTGGAGCGCGCCTCCAGCCAGCGGGGGGCCGAGTGGGCCGACCGGGCCAGGGCGGTGCATCGCCGCCATGGAATCTGGACCGATTAAGTTATGGAACGAGCCCGCATAGCCAGCCGCCAGGAGGGGGCCAACCTTCCCGATTACACCGCGGCGCGGCGTCACTTCTCCTGGAGCCAGTGCGCGAGCGAGTTTTCATGGAGCCAAAGCGGCCAGATCAACATCGCCTTTGAGGCCATCGACCGCTGGGCCTTGGGGGCCAAGGCCGGCCACACCGCGCTCATCTACGCCCAAGGCGGCGATTCCCAGACCATAAGTTTTCGCCACCTGCACCGGGAGTCCTGCCGCCTGGCCAACCTGCTGGCCTCCCTGGGCCTGGAGCAAGGCCAAAGCCTGGCCATTTTCCTGCCCGCCGCGCCGGAAATTTTTTTCGCCCAGGCCGCCTGCGCCCGTTTGGGAGTGGCCTACTGCTGCCTCTCGCCCCACCTCACCCGTGACCAGCTCAGGCAGCAACTGGCCAGCCTTGCCCCCGCCGCCGTGATCACCGATCCGGTCCTGAGCCAGCGCCTGCCCTGGGGATTCCGGCCTGCCGGCACCAAGGTGCTCTACACCAGCGAGCCGGCGGGGGGCATGGACCCCGGCGACCTGTGCCTGCCCGAAGCCATGCGGGGCCAGCCCACGGAGCATGAGCCGTGTTGGGTGGGAGCGGAGCACCCGCTGTTCATCACCTTTGCCAACTTACCCGAAGGCCCGGCCAAGGGGGTGGTGCATACCCACGGCGACATGGCCGGGCAGCTGATGAGCGCCCGCTGGGTGCTGGACCTCAAGGAGCACTCGGTGCTCTGGTGCGATCTGGAGCCATGGGGGATTGCCTCCATGGTCTACGGCGCCTGGGCCCCCTGGCTCTGCGGGGTCACCTCCCTGGCCCAGGCCGCCCCCATGGTCGCCTCCACCTGGTACCACACCCTGGAAGCCTTCGGGATTACCACCCTCTACACCAGCCCGGAGCGCCTGCGCCTATTGGCGGGGGCCGGCGACGATCTGCCCGGCCGCTACGACCTTAGCAGACTGGAGCATTTGGCCACCTTGGGCGAACCCCTGGGCGCCAAGCTGTTCTTCTGGACCCGCAACCAGCTGGGCCTGCCGCCCCATGACACCTGGTGGTCGGCCTTCACCGGCATCATCGCCCTGGCCAACCTGCCCAGCTTGGACATTCGCCTGGCCTCCTGCGGCAAGCCTTTGCCGGGCATCGAGGCGGCGGTGGTGGACGGCCAGGGACGGCCCCAACCCCTGCTCACCCTGGGCCAGCTGTCCCTGCGGCCGGACTGGCCCGGCCTGGCCGGCGGGTTCTGGGACAGGGGGCGCATGGTTCCCCTGGAACAAGACCCCAACCAGTGGCTGCGCACCGGAGACCTGGCCCTCACCGACGAGGACGGCTATTTTTACGTGCAGGGAAGGGCGGACGACCTTATTCGCGTCCAGGATCACATGGTGGGGCCTTATGAGATGGAGCAGCTGCTCCTGGACCGGCCGGCGGTGGAGCAGGCCGCGGTGATCGCCCGGCCAGGGCCGGAGAACCGCCCGGTGTTCAAGGCCTTCGTGGTGCTGGCACCGGGACGGGTCCCCAGCACCAGCCTGCGCCGGGAGCTTTTGGAAGACACTCGCTCCCGTCTGGCCCCCCTCACCCCCCTGGCCGACCTGGAGTTCGTGGAGGCACTTCCCCGCAACGCCTCCGGACGGCTGCTGCGCCGGGCCCTGAGGGCGGCGGACCTGGGCCTGCCCCTGGGCGACACCAGCCGCATGGAGTGATTCTCAACTGAGGGGGTTGAAGGGATCGCCTTGGGCCAGGCGCTCGCCAAGGGCCTGTTGTGACTCTTCCCGGGGCACCTGCCCTTCCAGTGTGGCGCTGACCACCACCTCGCCGCGCTGGTTGGTGTAGAGGGCCTCGGCCTTGGCCCAGCCCCGCTCCTCCACCGAGGTCACGGTGACCGTGCAGGTGATGGTGTCGCCGAAAAACACCGGCCGCTGGAAGCAGAAGTTCATGCCCGTGGCCAGCCAGGCCAGCTGCCCCCCCACTTGGCAGACCATGCCCGCCGTGAGCAGCCCGTGCAAAATCAGCTGGGGAAAGCCCTTGATCCGGGCGAAATCCTCGTCGTAATGCACCGGGTTGTAGTCCTTGGTGAGGTGACCGAAGGCCTCGGTCTCTTCCCGGCTGAAGGTGCGGGTGACGGTAAAGACGTCACCAGTTTGGAGGCCCTGGACGGCTCTTTCGCGCATGCTGCTCACTTTCTCTCCTTGGGTAAGGGCTGGCCTGTCCATATTAGCCACGCCCGGGCGGCGGGGCAATCCCCCGCATTGTCCGAGCCGCCTTATCGGGATTACCTATTTCAAATAGTCTTTATTGTCGGATAATAGAATGTATAGGCAGCCGCCGGGAGGGAGTCCGCCTGCATGGCCGTCCACCGCAAATGCATTCTGGTTCTCTTGGACGGCTTGGCCGACCGCGCCCAGGCCTCCCTGGGGGGTCTTACCCCCTTGCAGGCGGCGGCCACTCCCACCCTGGACCGGCTGGCCGCCCATGGCGCTTGCGGCCATTTCCATGCCCTGGCCCCCGGCCAAGCCCTTCCCAGCGAGGCGGCCCACTTTTTCATGATGGGATACGCCCCCCAGGAGTTTCCCGGGCGGGGCTATCTGGAGGCCCTGGGCGAAGAGATGGCCTTCGGCCCCGAGGATATCCTCCTGCTGGCCCATCTGGCCCGCTGCCGCCGAGATGGGGGTCAGCTGGTGCTGCTGGAGAAAAAGCCGCCCCTGCCAGGGGAGTATGCCCGGGAGTTCTTCAAGGCGGCCCACCATTATAGCGGCCCGCACGGTTCGGCCCGCCTGGAGCGCAGCAGAGGCTCCAGCGGAGTTTTGGTCTTAAGCGGCGGGGCGCTGGCGGCCTCGATTACCGACAGCGACCCCATGTACCCCGGCCTGCCCCTCATGGAGCCGCTGCCCTGGGAGGGGGCCGAAGGCGACCCCGCCGCCCTTAATTCCTGCCGCCTGCTCAAGGCCTATCTGGCCTGGGCCCACCGCCGATTAGCCGCCCATCCCCTCAACGCCACCGCATCGGAGCCGGTGAACGCGGTCGTCACCCAGCGGGCGGGCCGCACGCCCCATCTGTCCACCCTGGAACAGCGCTGGGGCCTCAAGGCCCTCTCCATTTCCTCGGCCCCCATCTACCGGGGGGTGTTCCGGGCCCTGGGAGCCCAGGCCGTGGTGGTGCCCGAGGCGCAGGACCCTGGTCAAGACCTGGCCGCCAAGCTGGCCCTGGCCGGGGAGCGGCTGGAGGAGTTCGACCTGATCCACGTGCATAGCAAGGCCCCGGACGAGGCGGGCCACGCCAAGGACCCCCAGCTCAAGCGGGAGGTGATCTCCTCCCTGGACGCGGGGCTGGCCCGGGGTTTGGAGCACCTGGCCGGACGCGAGGTGCTGCTGGTGGTCACCGGCGACCACGCCACCGCCTGCTCCGGGGACATGGTGCACTCGGGCGAGCCCTCCCCCCTGCTGCTCTGGGGGCCGGGAGTGTGGCGCGACCAGACCCTGGGTTTCGACGAGGCCCGCTGCGCCCAGGGGGCCCTGGGCCTGCTCAGGGGTCCGGAGCTGATGCATACCATCTTGAACGGCCTGGACCGGGGCAAGCTTTGGGGCCTGCGCGACAACCCCCGCGACCTGCCCTATTACCCCGCCCCCCGCCAACCCCTGGTTCTAGAGGATTGAGGAGCCGCCGTGGACTCCAGTTGCGAGCAAGTATTCCTTAACAAGCCGGAGACATTGCCCCAGCCCCCCGCCTGGATGCTGCCCCCGGAGGAGGTGGAGCGCCTGCGGCAAGCCCCTGGTTTGGCCATCGTGGAGTTGGCCGGGCGCGACAGCGTGGCCGCGGCCCTCAAGGCGGTGGAGGAACGCGGGCTCAAGACCCTGGTGCCCACCTATGTCTACACCGGCAGCGAACACGGCCAGTGGGGCGAGGTGCCCCAGGCCTGGCGGCGCCTGAGCGGCCGCCTGCCCGCCGGGGTGGAGCTCACCCCCTTGCTGGTGATGGGTTCGCCACGCTTTTGGCGGGCCCTGAACGGACGCCACTTGCAGGAACTGTCCCGCCGCTTCGGCTTCAGCCCGGTGTGCCCCGGTTGCCACCTGTACCTTCACGCGGCGCGCATACCCCTGGCCCGGCGCCTGGGCAATGCCCCGGTGGTGGCCGGCGAGCGCCTCAGCCACGACGGGCGGGAAAAGCTCAACCAGGTGGCCTCGGCCCAGGACGCCTACCAGGAACTTTACCGCCGCTTCGGCCAGGAGCTGATGCTGCCCCTGGCCGGGATAATCCGGGGCCGGGAGGTGGAGAACATACTAGGCCTGCCCTGGCCCGAAGGCGCTGGTCAACTGGGCTGCGTGTTCAGCGGCAACTATCTGGAGACCGACGGCTCCCTGGCCGTTCCCCCCCGGAGCCTGCGCGCCTATTTCGACAGCTTCGCCCTGCCCTTGGCCGTACAGGTGGTGGAAGCCTACTTGCGGGGAGAGCCGCCGGAGTACTTGACGCTTGCCCGGCGGCTCTTGTCCGCCTGAGTGGTTGAAGCCCTTGGCAGCGCGCCGCTGCTTATACTAAGCTGTAAGCAGGCAGACCCCAGGCAAGCTCACCTTTAGCCGGAATCAGCCCGTGCCCCAAGAAAAACGCACCCCACGCCCCTCCTCCGTGCCCGCCCCCCCGGGCCAGGGCCTGGATCAGCAGGCGGCCATAAAGAACGTGGTGGCCTCCATGAGTGATGGGCTCATGGTCATCAACCAGGACGGGGAGATCGTTTTCACCAACCCCGCCCTCACCGGCATCCTGGACCTGTTGCCCGACCAGATGCTGGGCCGGGGATGGGCCGAGTTGTTTTTCAAAGATCCGGCCAACCGCGAGTTCAACCAGATCATCGTGGACATCATCACCGAAAGCATTTACCACTACAACAAGCAGGTCACCTACAAGGTGCCCGCGGGCGGAACCAAGGACCTGATCATAACCACCGCCCTGCTCCCCAGCGAGGAAGACGGCAAGGAGGTGGGCGGGGTGCTGGTGATGTTCAAGGACGTCAGCGAGCTGACCCAGATGCACCGCCGCTCCCGAGAGCTGCTGCGCCAGTCCCGCCGGCTGTTCCAGGAGAAGTTGGAGGGATTGGACCGCCTGGCCCGGGCCGTGGCCCACGAGATAAGAAACCCCGTGACCACCATCGGCGGCCTGGCCGGACGCCTGCTAGCCGACAAGCCGCCGGAGAGCCGCGACGCCCGCTATCTTCAGCGCATCTTGGACGGCACCGCCCGCCTGGAACGTATGGTGGAGGAGGTGCGGATCTACGCCGACCTGCCCGCGCCGGTGCGACGGCCTGCCAACCTGGCCGAATGGCTGGGCAAGGTGGTGGCCCCCTTCCGTAGCCTGGCCAAGAAACAGGGAGTGCGCCTTAGCCTGAGCGGCGCGGGCAAGGGGCATCAAGCCGCCGAGGCCATGATCGACCCTCCCCTGCTGGCCAAGGTGCTGGAGATTATCCTAACCAACGCTCTTGAAGCCATGCCCCAGGGCGGTCAGCTCAAGGTGGGGCTGATGTGCGACAGCGTCAGCGGGGTGATCGCGGTGAGCGACACGGGCAAGGGCATGAGCCCGGCGGACCTGCCCTATGTCTTTGACCCCTTCTTCACCACCAAGGCCGACGCGGTGGGCATGAGCTTGGCCATAGCCAAGCGCATCGCCTTGGAGCACCAGGGTGATATCACCGTGGCCAGCCGCCCGGGCTGCGGCACCACTTTCACCTTGACCATCCCCCAGGATGGGGGCCTGGGCGGGGAGTTGGACACGGAGGCCCAAAGCCGGCCTCCGGAGATGAAGTAGGGCTACAGGCCCAAGAAGGCCTGGCGCACCTCGTCGGAGGCCAGGAGTTCCCGGGCGGGCCCTTGCTTGCGTATCTGGCCGGTTTGCAGAATGTAGGCCCAGTCGGACAGCTCCAAGGCCTCCAGCACGTTCTGCTCCACCAACAGCACCGTGGTATCGCCCTCGCGCTGCAGGCGGCGCACCGTCTCGAAAACCTCGGAGACCATGAGGGGAGCCAGGCCCAGGCTGGGCTCGTCGAGCATAAGAAGCTTGGGGCTGCTCATCAAGCCGCGCCCGATGGCCGCCATCTGCTGCTCGCCCCCGCTCATGGAACCCACCGCCTGGCGTTTGCGCTCGGCCAACCGGGGAAAAAGCTCGAAGACGTACTCCAGGTTGCGCCGTTTCGACGCCTCATCGCTTACGGTGTAGGCCCCCAGCATGAGATTTTCCTCCACGCTCAGGGGCCCGAATAGCCGCCGGCCCTCGGGCACGTAGATGATCCCCAGCCGGACTATCTCCTCGGTGCGCAGCCGGTCGATGCGCTGGCCATTGAAAAGGATTTGACCCGCTGAAAGCTTAATCGCGCCCATGATGGCCTTGAGCAGGGTGCTCTTGCCCGCACCGTTGGCCCCCACCACGCCCACGGTCTGGTTTTGCTCCACTTTCATGGACAGGTCGCGCATCACCGGAAGGCCGGAATAGCGGACGGTGATGCCCTTTACCTCAAGCATCGCCGCCCTCCTTTTGCCGCTTGACGTAGTGGTCGCCCAGATAGGCGCGCACCACCTCGGGGTCCTTGACCACCTGGGCGGGTTCGCCCTCGGCGATCTTCTGGCCGCTCTCCAGGACAATCACGCGATGGCTCAACTTCATGACCATCTCCAACACGTGCTCGGTGAGCAGCAGGGCCACCCCCCTTTCGGTGTGGATGCGCTGGAGCAGAGCGATGAGTCCGTCGATCTCCGAGGGGTTGAGCCCGGCCCCCACCTCATCCAGCAAAAGCAGCTTGGGGTCGCTGGCCAGGGCGGTGGCCAGGGCCACCCGCTTTTGGGCGGCCACGGGCAACTCGGTCATCATCTCCCCCGCGGTTTCCGCGATGCCCAGGAACTCCATGACCTCCAGGGCCGCCCGGCGGGCCGAACCCCGGGAGCCGGTGCGCATGAACGAGCCCACCATCACGTTTTCCACCACCTTGAGGTCGCCCGAGGCCTGAAATATCTGAAAGGTGCGGGCCAGCCCCATACGGGCCACCTGGAAGTCCCTTAGCGGTGTTATGTCCTGGCCGTCGAAAACCACCGTGCCCGAGGTGACCGGATAGAATCCGGCGATGCAATTGAACAGGGTGGTCTTGCCCGCACCGTTGGGTCCGATGAGGCCCACCACCTCGTCTTGATCCACATCAAAGGAGACATCCCGGTTGGCCACCAGGCCCCCGAAGTGCTTGCTTACATTGTTTATCCGCAAAAGCGCCATGCCACTCACCTCCGCCGCGCCCGCATCGCTTCCACGATGCCGTACACGCCGCGCGGCTGGGCCGCGGCGATGAACATGATGATCATCCCGTACAGGGCCAGGTCTATACCCGCGAACCCGGCCTGGCCTCCCAACCAGGAGCCCAGGTAGTTCTTCATGGGCACCAGGATGGCCGCCCCGATGATGGGCCCCCACATGGAGCCCGCCCCGCCCAGCATGGCCATCATGGCGATCAGCACCGAAAGGTCCAGGCTCATGGTGTCTTCAGGTTCGATGTTGAAGTTGTAGCAGGCGTGGAACGAGCCCACCATGGCCACGTAGGCCGTGGCCACGGCATAGGCCTTGATCTTGGACCAATGCACGTCTATGCCCAGGCTGCGGGCCACGTGCTCGTTGTCCTTGATGGCCCTGAGCTGGTAGCCCAGGCGCGAGTGGCGGAACCCGTTCATGTATATAAAGCCGATGAGGAACATGCCCAGGATGACGTAGTAGTAATAATAGTCTTCCCGAAACTGGAGGTAGAGCCAGTTGGGAAAATCCCCCTTCAGCGGGATTTCCAGGCCCCTGGCCCCGCCCACGAAGTTCCAAACCTCGAACAAGTCCTTGAGCACCAGGCTGGTGGCGATGGTGGCGATGGCGAAGTAGTGGCCCTTGAGCCGGAACAGGGGGTAGCCGATGATGAAGGACCAGCCCACGGCCAAAGCCATGCCCACGGGCATGGAGAACCAAAAGGGCACGTCCCAGCGGATCATCATAACCGCAGTGGTGTAGGCCCCTATGCCCACGTATTGGGCCTTGCCCAGGTCCACCTGCCCGCCATAGCCCCCGATGAGGTTCCAGCCCATGCCGTAGAGGCTGAACATCAGGAACTGGATCATGGTGGCCATGCCGAAGCTGGAGTGGGGCATAAGGGGAAAGGAGAGCAAAAAGGCCAACACAACGGCGGCCAACCCCAGCTCATTGCGGGGCATGTCTCCGAAATCGAAGGCGTTCTTTACTGCTTCCATCCGAAGAGCCCCTGTGGCCGCAAGACCATAATCAAGAAGTAGATGGCGTAGACCATGGTGTATTTGAAGCTGTGGATGTCCAGGCCCCTGAGGCCCACCGCGTCAATGGAGCGCAGGATGGCGTCCCAAACCGGCGGCAGGTTTACGATGAGGCCGATGAGGATGCCCGCCACCAATGCCCCGCGCACGCTGCCGAAGCCGCCCAGGGCCACGGTGGCGAAGGCGATCATGGTGAACAAGAGGCCCACCCCCGGATCCACCGGCCAGAAGTTCACCAACAGCCCGCCGGCCACCCCCACCGAAGCGCCGCCCACGGCCCAGGCCAGGGCGTTCATCAATTCGGTGGATATGCCCATGTAGCGCGCCCCTTCGGCGTCCAGGCTGGTGGCGGTGAGGGCCTTGCCCACCTTGGTGCGGTTTATGAGCCACCACACCACCGCGAAGCTCAACAAGCTGAGCACCGCCACCGCCAGCTTGGTGGACTCCAGAACCACCCCCGGCCCGATCACAATGCTTTTGCCCACCAGCCAGCCCTGGTGGACTATGCGCGGCTCGCTGCCCATGAACAAAAGGGCCAGGTTGCGCAGAAAAATCATGAGCCCGAAAGTGCCGAAGAGCTGGGCGATCATGGGCCCACGCAGCAAAAAGCGGATGAGCCCGAAATAGCACAGCACCCCCAGCACGGCCCCCACGAGGCCGGCCAAGGGCAAGGTCAGCACCGGGTCCACCCCCAGCAGGGGGCTGATGAGCAGGGTGGTGTACATGCCCACCATCAAAAACTCGCCGTGGGCGAAGTTGACGATGTCCATCACCCCGAAGATCACCGTTAGCCCCAGAGCCACCAGGGCGAACACCAGGCCCATCAAAAGCCCCGATACCAGGGATTTAAGTATTTGTATGCCTAGTTCTTCCATGCCAGCTCCGCGCGGCCGAGCCGTCCCCTTGGCCCGCGTGTCGGTAAGCGCCTCCGGGCCGGGCCATGGGCCCGGCCCGGAGGCGATGCATGTTCAACTCAGCCGCACAAGCGACCGCCTAGTACCCCTGGAATGGATAGACCAAGGGGGCGGTGGCGATATCAAAGGGATAGACCACCTCCAGGCCGATCTTTCCGTCCTTTTGCTTCTGGTACTGGCCGATGAGGCCTCCGCCGAGCACGTTCTGGCCGATCTCGTCGCCCTTGGTGGAAAACTTGATGCCCACCCAGGGCACCACCAGCTGGTTGCCGGGGATGCTGATGGTGTTGCAGGCGGCCTGAATCGCCTTGGGCTCGGTGCTGCCCGCCTTCTCCAAGACATAGACCCAGGTCTGCAGGCCGGTGAAGGCCCGGGCGCTGGCTCCGTCCAGGTCGTGGCCCATCTTTTTGACGTACAGGTCGTTGACCTGGCCCGACAAGGGCTTCATCTTCACCACGCTGGGCAAGAACACCGAGCGGGTCAAGACTCCCACGATGTCGTCGCCCAGGGACACGAACTCGGGCTTGTCAAAGCCGGCGTCCTGGCCCCAGAGGATCTTGGGCTTGGCCTTCATGGACTTGAGGGTCTTGATCATCAGCAGGGCGTCGGAGGTGTAGGAGGCGAAGAGCATGGCTCCCGGCTTGGCCGCGATCAGGCTCTGAACTTCCGAGGAAAGATCAGGGCTCTTGGCCGCGTAGAGAATGTTGGCGGCCAGGTTGAAGCCATACTCCTTGGCAAAGTTTTTGATCTCAATGGCGACGTTGGAGCCCCATTCGGTCTTTTCGCAGGCCGCGGCCAGGGTGTTTATCTCCTCGCGGGGAACCGCCTTGACACCCTTGGCCTTGCCCTTGGTCAGACCCACCAGGAACTCGAACAGGTCCTTGGTGAACCACTTGTCGTGGGGAGTGGTGCGCCAGAACCACTTGAAGCCGCGCTTGGTCAGGGTGGGGCTGGTGGAAGAGCCGTTTATCATGGGCACGCCGTAGCGCTCGCACACAGCGGAAACGGTCTTGGTGACCGAGCTGTAGTAGCAGCCCAGGATTCCCACCACCTTGTCATCCAGGATGAGCTTTTTGGCCAGGTCGGCGCCCAGCTGGGGGTTGCCCTGATGGTCCTTGAAAATCAAGGTGAGTTTGGCCCCTCCCAGGGATTTGACGCCCCCGTTTTTGGCCATGTCCATGTTTATGCCCGGCATTACCTGGTTGGCGATATCCGCGGCCAGTTCGGCCCCGGCCCGCAGTTCACGGCCCGCGGCGGCGGCGGGGCCGGTGAGGGGATAGATCACGCCGATCTTGATCTCCTTGGGCCCGGCCCAGGCCATGGCCGGAACCAACATCGCCGCCAGCATAGCAATGGCGGCCACTAGGGCGATTTTACGCATCTGGTTCTCCTCCCTTTGAGGCTGTCGATGGTTTGCTCACCTAAAAATCAACTCCGGCCGCAGGCCAACAGGGCCTTGCCGCCGAGGTCCTCGGCTTTGATGTCGGTTATGAACATGTGCCCGGGCGCGTGGGTGATGGCAAACTCCACCCTGCTGGCGGCCAACGCCGCCTGGGGGGTGACCCCGCAGGCCCAAAACACCGGCACCTCGCCCGGGTGCATATGGACCGGATCGCCGTATTCGGGCCGGTCCAGGTCGGCGATGCCGATTTCCGCCGGATCGCCGGCATGCACCGGCTGGCCGTGAGCCTCGGCAAAGTCGCCCGATACCAGATGGGCCTTTTCCACCAAATCGGGGGGCATGGGGCGCATGGAAACCACCAGGGGGCCGTGCAGCCGCCCGGCCGGAGCGGCGGGCAACTTGGTGCGGTACATGGGCACGTTCACCCCCATCTCCTGGTGACGCACCGGCAAACCGGCCGCCTTGAGGGCGTCTTCAAAACTGAAGCTGCACCCCAGGTAGAAGCTCACCAGGTCCTCGCGCCACAGGTGACGGATATCCGTGGGCTCATCCACCAGCTCTCCGCCCAACCATAGGCGGTAGCGGGGCAACTCGTCGCGCACGTCCGCCCCCGGAGCCAATATCTTGCTCACGGGATCGCCGGCGTCCAGGATCTCTAGAATGGGGCAGGCCTGCTTGTTGCGCAGCCCGAAGAGCAAGAAGTCGAAGGCCCAGTCCTTGGGCAGGATCACCAGGTTGGCCTGGGCATAGCCGGGACACAGGGAGGCGGTGTTGCCGGTGATCTCTCCCCTGGCCATGGCCGCGCGGACCTGGCTGGGCGAGGCAGTATTAATATCCAAATCTGGCCCCAATGTTTGACGTAAAAAAAGCGCTAGCTCTAGGCGGGCCCGCACTGCTATCCGGTGCGTCCCGCCTCGTGGCGAAGGAGTTGGTTCATGGTGGAGGTTTCATTATAAGGAATCAGCCCGCGTTTGGCCAGCCCTTCAACGACCCGATTCTCCTAAAGCTATTGCGGCGTTGTATGCGGGAGCGCCATTGGTTAAACTGCACTACTAGCGTACATGGCGAAAGGAGTCTCATGTTCATTGACCTCAACTGCGACATGGGCGAAAGCTTCGGGGATTACTGCCTGGGCTGCGACGACCAGGTGATCCGCCACATCACCAGCGCCAACTTGGCCTGCGGCTTCCACGCCTCCGATCCTCTGGTAATGGACAAAACGGTGCGCCTGTGCGCGGCCAACGGGGTGGCGGTAGGCGCCCACCCGGGCTATCCCGACCTAAGGGGCTTTGGCCGGCGCAACCTGGACTCCACCCCCGAGGAGGTGCGCACCGACCTGCTCTACCAGGTGGGGGCCTTGGCCGGCATCGCCAAGGCCCACGGCGTGGCCCTCCAGCACGTCAAGCCCCACGGCGCGCTCTACAACACCGCAGCGGCCCACCCGGCCACGGCCCAGGCCATCGTCCAGGCGGTGGCATCCTACGATCCCAGCCTCATCCTGGTCACTCTGGCCGGCCCCGGCGGCGAAACCTTCCGGACCATAGCCCGGCAGGTGGGGCTCATCGTGGCCAGCGAGGCCTTTGCCGACCGGGCCTACACCGCCGAGGGCCGCCTGGTGCCCCGAGGCACCCAGGGGGCGGTTATCCACGACCCCGAGGTGGTGGCCGCCCGCTGCGTGCGCATGGCCACCGAGGGGGTGGTGGAAGCCATCGACGGCAACTTGGTCGAGCTCAAGGCTGACACCATATGCGTGCATGGCGACAACCCCAGCGCGGTGGAGTTGGTCAAGGCGGTGGGCCTGGCCTTGGCCGAAGCCGGGGTGGAGCTTAGGGCCATGAGCCAAGCAGCCTAAAGCAGTGGAGAACCGCCTGCTGTTCAAGCCTCAGGGAGAGGCCGCCCTGCTGGCCTACTTGGGCCAGGGCATCGACTTCGCCCTGAACTGCCGAGTGCGCGAACTGGCCCGGCGGTTGCTGGAGCGGCCCTTGTCCGGGGTGCGCGAGGTGCTGGCCGCTTACCATTGCCTTCAAGTGCAGTTCGATCCCCTGGCCACCAAGCACCGGGAGGTGGCCGCCTGGGTGGAGCAGGAGCACCGGCTTTTGCCCCGGAGCCGGGCCGTGGCGGGGCGGCGGGTGGAGCTGCCGGTGGTGTACGGCGGCCAAGCCGGTCCCGACCTGGACCACGTGGCCCGAGGCTCCGGCCTGCCGCCGGCGGAGGTGGTCCGCCGTCACGGCGCGGCCGACCATCCCTGCTACGTCATCGGCTTCACCCCCGGCTTTCCCTATCTGGGCGGCCTGGACCCGGCCCTGGCCATGCCCCGCATGGATTCGCCCCGTCTGGACAACCCCCCTGGCTCGGTGTCCCTGGCCGGGGGCCAGACCGGGGTCTATCCCCTGGGCGGGCCCGGCGGCTGGTGGGTCATCGGGCGCACCCCCTGGCTGCTCTACGACCCCCGGCGACATCCCGCCACCCTGGTGGAGGCCGGCGACTTGGTGCGCTTCGTCCCCAGCCGGGAGACCCGCTTTCCGGAGGCGCCCCCCCTTAGCCTGGGCTGGGAGACCGAGGGCTGGGATGCCTTGGAGGTGCTGACCCCGGGGGCCTTCACCACGGTGCAGGACGCGGGCCGCTGGGGGCACCAGTTCCGGGGGGTGCCGGTGTCCGGGGCCTACGACCAGGCCGCCCTGGCCTGGGCCAACCTCCTGGTGGGCAACCGTCCCGGCGACGCCGCCCTGGAGATCACCCTCATGGGGCCGCGCCTCAAGGCCCTGCGGCCCACGGTGATCGCCGCGGCTGGCTGCGACCTGGGCCTGAGCATCGACGGCCGGCCCGCCCCCATGCACCAGGCCCAGGCCCTGGCTCCGGGGCAGGTGCTGGGCTTCCGGGGCCCCCGCCGGGGCGGGGCGCGGGCGGTTTTGGCCCTGGCGGGGGGTGTGGCCAGCGAAAAACTCCTGGGCAGCCGCTCCACCTATCTGCTGGGCCGCATGGGCGCGCCCCTGGCCAAGGGCCAGGTGGTGCGCGTCTCACCGGGGCCATTGCCCACCGCCGGGGCCTCCTGCCCGGAGTTGCCCCCCCCGGGCCAGGTGCTGACCCTGCGGGTGGTGCCCGGGCCAAACGAGGAGTTTTTCTCTCCCCAGGAGATGGACGCTTTTTATGGCGCCACCCGGCGGCTGACCGCCAAGGCCGACCGCCGGGGGGCCCGTCTGGAGGGTCCGGCCATCTCCTTTGCTCCGGGCAGCCCCCCTTCCATGGTCAGCGAGCCCAACACCCCGGGAGTGATCCAGGTGCCGGGCGGCGGCCAACCCATCATCATGCTGCGCGAGCAGACCGTGGGCGGCTACCCCAAGATCGCCACCGT
The DNA here is from genome assembly GCA_018819925.1 of Pseudomonadota bacterium. Lineage (GTDB taxonomy): Bacteria > Desulfobacterota > Desulfarculia > Desulfarculales > Desulfarculaceae > Desulfoferula. Next base: position 37,385 of record JAHJPG010000105.1, on the reverse strand, counting down.
CTTCGGCCCTGACCTGGACCTCCTGGCCCGGGCCCAGACCGGCCAGGCCATCCGCTTCGCGCCCATTAGCGCGGACCAAGCGGTGGCCGAAGCCAGGCGTCTGGCCCAAGAGCACCAACGCCTGCGCAGGGAGTTGGCGCTGTGAAACCCGGAGAGTTGGTCCACCTGGCTGGGCCGGTGTGGCTTTTGGTGGGTCAAAGGCAGGGAGCTTTCCCTTTTTGCCACGGGGTGCTCATAGAAGACGGCGGGGTGACCGCCCTGGTGGACCCAGGTTGCGGGCCCTCGGTTTTGGAGCCCCTGGCCGCCTCGGGCCGGGTGGATATGGTGATCAACAGCCACACCCACCCGGATCATTGCTCGGGCAACCATTTTTTCACCCAGGCCGAAATATTGGTGCCCCAGGCGGGCTGGGAAACCGCGGGCGACAAGACCAGGCTTTCAGAGCGCCTCGCAAGGCCGGGCGCACTTGCCCGGGCTTGGCGCGAGTTCGTCACCCTGGAAATGGGTTTCGCCGATTTTCGCCCCACCGGCACTTTCGCCCCCGGCCAAGAGATCAAAATCGGCTCCACTGTGCTCCAGGTGGTGGGCACTCCCGGACATACCGCGGACCACTGCTGCTTTTGGCTTCCCCAGCACGGCATGCTCCTGTCCGCCGATATTGACCTGACCCCCTTCGGACCCTTTTACGGCCACCGCGAGTCCTCCTTGGAGCAGGTGCGGGCCTCGGTGGAAAAGGTGCGCCGGTTGAGACCCCGCCTTTTGGTCTCGGCCCACCGCGAGCCCATGCGCCAGGGCCTGGACCAGGCCATGGATGACTACCTGGGGGTGTTGGACAAAAGGGATAGGCGCCTGCTCCGGCTATTGACCAAGGAATGTTCCTTGGAGGATTTGGCCGAAGCTTCGCCCATTTACGGCGCCCACCGCAGCCGGCCCGAACTAACCCGCTATTGGGAGGGCAAGATGGTTGGCCAGCACTTGGCCGCCCTTTTGGCCCAGGGTCATATCCAAGCCACTCCAAGGGGTTACCAGGCCGTCCCGAGTTCTGAGCCCAGCCCTTAACTTGCCGTCTTGGCAGGGGCGGTGTTAAGATAGGTTTTGTTCTTCCCAGCATGCGCGTGTTTGCCTCTCCCCTGGCGGCGCGGCCAGGGTGGGGGCGTTTATTGCCGGAGGCCGGCGAATGACCACATCAGAAAAAGTATTGCATCTTAGAGAGTTAATCGCCCAGGGCGACCGGGATTTATTGGTCCGGGAAGTCACCGAGCCCCACCCGGCCGACGCAGCCGAGATCCTGGTGATTCTGGAGCCGGTCGAGGTGGCCAAGTTCGTGGAACTGATGGGGCCGGAGCAGGCCCTGCAAGTCTTCGAGTTCATGCCCTTCGAGGCCCAAAAGGACGCCCTGAGGCACATGAACCGCGCCAGCCTGGCCCAGCTCATGAACATCATGAGCCCCGACGACCGGGCCGACTTGGTGGAGGAGTTGGACGACCAGTTCCAAGAGCGCCTGCTCTCGTTGCTGCTGCGCCACGAGCGGGAAAACGTCCTCAAGCTGATCGAGTACCCCGAGGACAGCGCCGGGGCCCACATGACCACCGATTACGCCATCTTGCGGCCGGACAGCGACGTGCAGACCGCCCTGGAGCAGGTGCGTCTTCAGGCGGCCACCAAGGAAACCATCTACTACATCTACGTGGTGGACGCAGCCCGGCGGCTGCAGGGCCTGGTGTCGCTGCGCGACCTCATCGTGGCCCGGCGGCACAGCCGGGTGGGCGACATCATGAGCAAGCAGGTAATCAGCGTCAAGGCCGACGTGGACATCGAGGAAGTGGCCAAGCTCTCCAGCCGCTACGATTTTTTGGCGGTGCCCGTGCTGGACGACAGCGGCCGCATGCTGGGGATCATCACCTTCGACGACCTCTACGACGTCATCGCCGAAGAAGCCACCGAAGACATGTATCACCTGGCCAACCTGGACACCGACGAGAAAATCGACTCACCGCTCTTGCGTTCGGTAAAGCTGCGCCTGCCTTGGCTGCTTAGTAACCTGGGCACCTGTCTGGTGCCGGCCTACGTGGTCAGCCTTTTCTCGGGAACCATTCAAGATGTGGTGGCCCTGGCCTCCCTGATGCTCATCGTGGCCTCCCTGGGAGGCAACGCGGGCAACCAATCGCTCACCGTGGTGGTCAGGGCCATGGCCCTGGGCCAACTCAAGATGGCGCAAAACCGCCGGGTGTTGACCAAACAAGTCGCGATAGGCATGTTCAACGGGGTCATCGCAGGCATGGTGATCGGCATCGTGGCCTACTTCTGGTTCGGCAACCCCTGGCTTGGTTTTATCGTATGGATGGCCCTGGTGGGCAACCTGATCATCGCCGGCCTGTTCGGAGCCATGGTGCCCATCGTGCTGCGCCGGCTCAAGCTTGACCCGGCCCTGGGCAGCTCCATTTTCGTCACCACCGCCACCGACGTGGGCGGCTACTCCATCTTCCTGGGCCTGGCGGTGATGGTGCTGCCCCACCTCACCGGACAATAGGCCCTTCCATGGCCGTGGACGGGCCTGCCGTGCCTTGGCCGAAGGGGTAGCCGAGGAACAAACACCACAGGCCGACCAAAATCTTTTAGCTCCCAGGTCCTTGCTACTATCCCCGATGGAGGGGCCCCACCGCGCAACGCACCCCCACTCCCCAGTGGATGGGCGCCTCAAAGGGGATGGTTATGCACTCGATCCCCCTCTTTTCGTACTCCGCCACCAGACGGTCATACTGCTTGGCGAACACGATGGTGTTCTCATCCAGCATCAGGCCATTGGCCCCGAAGGCCTCGTCCTCATCGGGCAGCTTGTTTATCTCGATCTTTTCCCAGTGTCGTAGCGGGGTTGGCAGTTCGGGGACGAATTCGGGATACCAGGTGAGCAGGCCAGGGCGGTTTAACATGCAAACCGTGTCCAGGTGCAGAATCTTGGGGTGTAGGGGCACGGTATAGACCCGGTATTGCGGGCCCAAGAATTGCTGTAACCAAGCGATGCCGGCCGGGCTGGAGGCATTGCCCGAGCAGCCCACGAACACGTTGAAGCCGTCCATGAGCACGTCGCCCCGCTCGAGGTAGACGTCGTCTTTGCTGTAGTGGGGCGAGCAGGGAGGCATGGCCACGTAGCGGGCGTTGCTGCCCTCCAGCGCGGCCTCGAGCACGGGCCGCACGGCCCACACCCGCTTGCGGCGGCAGGTCACCCGCAGGTTGTTAAGCAGGATGACGTTGTTTCCCACGGTGAGAAAAAAATCGCAGCCATCGTGGTTCACGTAGCCCCTTTGCACTTCATCCAGGAAATGTATTTCCTCGGGGTAGCGCAGGGGGATGCTGCGGGTGACTTCGATGCCCCGGCCGGCGAGGAGGTTGGCCAGGTTGTCCAGTTGTTGGCCCAACAAACGAACCGCTTCCGGGGTGGTGTCTATCGCCCGCGTTCCACCTAACTCCTCGCACTCCCTGATGCCCTCCGCATCCTGCCATTTCAGGGCCTCCATGTAAGTGGGGTGAACGCAATTTTGTTCATCGCCTATGCCGATAAAGGCGTCGTGCAGCTTGCCCCACTCGTTGGTTACATTTACGAACCTTAAAGCTCCCATTCCCCACCTCCCAGGGATAAAGAGACTCCACCGCCACGAGCCGACGCCCGGCCACCGGCCATCATGAATTTATACTATTATGCCAGGATATTATTCGGCGGCGAAAGACGTTGCCCGATGGGCTCGCCGCATGGAGCGAGGTCAGATGGCCGCGCCCCCCGGACCAAGCATCGCCGACCCCGCGACTGGAAGTCAGCCCAACCGGTTAGCACCTGGCACCCTTGGCAAGGATGCCGATAGGCCCTAATATTAAACCTAAGAGTCCACAACCTGAAGCTGTGTTGTTCGCGCGAGAGGACGGAACATGAGCGCCATTTACTGGCCAGACGCCTACCAAGCCAAAAAATGCACCGTTGAACAGGCTATATCCCGTATCAAACGGGGGAAGCGGGTATTCGTGGGAACCTCCTGCGGAGAACCCCAGACCCTAGTCAAAGAGATGGCCAGGCAGAGTTGCAACTTCACCGACGTGGAAGTGGTGCGGGTGCTCAGTCTGGAGACCACTCCGCTGACTCTCATCGCCGACAAAACCGCCTGCCGGAACCTGAACATCCGCTCCTTTTACCTGGGCTCGGCCAAACCCCGGATACTTAGCGACAGCAAACGCTTCCTGACCCCCATCAACCTTTCCGAAGTGCCTCGCCTGTTCCAGAGCCGCCAGCTGCCGGTGCACGTGGCCCTCATCCAGGTGAGCGAGCCCGACGACTTCGGCTGGGTGAGCCTGGGGGTGAGCGTGGATGTGACCATGGCCGCGGCCCGCTCGGCCGACCTGGTCATCGCCCAGGTGAACCCGGCCATGCCCCGGGTTATGGGGCGCAGCTTCTTGCACGTCAACGACATCGATCTGGTGGTGGAAGCCGAAGAGCCGCTGCTCACCGTGGGCAGCCCGCCGGAGTTCGAGTCGGCCAAGATAATAGCCCAGCACGTGGCCCGGCTCATCGAGGACGGCTCCACCCTGCAAATGAGCCTGGGAGCCACCCCCCGAGCCACCATCCTGGGGCTCAAGGACAAGAACGACCTGGGGGTGCATACCCAGTTCCTCACCGACGGCATCCTTAACTTGGTTAGCCAAGGGGTGATCACCAACCGCAAAAAAGGCTTCAACGAGGGCAAGCTGGTGGCCAGCGGAGCCATAGGCTCGGCCAACCTGTATGAGTTTTTGCACGACAACCCGGGCATCGAGTTTCACCCCAGCGACTACGTGAACAACCCGACCATCATCAGCCGGCACAACAAGATGGTGGCCCTGAACGTGATCATGGCCATGGACCTCACCGGCCAGGCCGCGGCCGACGCCTTGCCCTACAACCACTTCACCGGGGTAAGCGGCATGATGGACTTCATCCGGGGGGCCAGCCAGTCGCCCGGGGGCAAGTCCATACTCATGCTGCCCTCCACCACCCTGGACGGCAATGCCAGCCGCATCGTGCCCCAACTGGACAACATGGCCGTGGTGGTGCCCCGGGGCGACGTGCACTACGTGATCACCGAATACGGAGTGGTCAACCTGTTCGGCAAGAGCCTGCAAGAACGGGCCATCGCCATGATAAGCGTGGCCCATCCCAAGTTCCGCGACGAGTTGTTCCATCAGGCCCGCAAGTCCGGCCTGCTGGGCAGCGAACGCACCCTGGCCGAGAGCATCAAGAGCGTCTACCCCAGGGCCGTGGAGGAGGTTCGCCAATTCGGCGAATTGGAGGTGCTCTTCCGCCCCGCCCGGCCCACCGACGAGCGCCAGATCCAGGAGCATTTCTATAACCTGGACAGCGACGACGTGATGCGCCGCTTTTTGCACGAGCGGGTCAGCTTCGCCCGCCAGGACATGCCGGAGATGTCCCAGGTTGACTACATCAACGACATGACCCTGGTGGCGGTGGTGGGCGAGCCGGGCTTTGAAAAGGTCACCGCCGTGGGCAACTATTTCCTGGACCCGGCCACCAACCTGGCCGAGGTGGCTTTCTCGGTCACCCGCGACTGGCAGCAAAAAGGGGTTTCCACCGTATTGCTGCGCAAGTTGGCCAATATCGCCCGGGAGCACGGCATCGGCGGCCTGATGGCCTACACCCATCCGGCCAACCGGGGCATGATAGCCCTGTTCAAGAAGCTACCCTACAAAGTGCACTCGGCCTATGACGGCGAGGTCATCACCCTCACCGCCCGCTTTGACCAGCCGACCGAGCCCGCAGAGCGGCCTCCGGCGGCCATGCGCAGGTAATTCCCAAGCGGCCCCGTCTATTTGCTACAATACCCCTGGATTTTCTGGAGGTCCAATATGGCCGAGCCAGTGGACGGTAACGCGCCAGCCCCGGACCAGCGCCTCCAGGGGAGGGTTCGCCGGGTGGTGGGCACCCCCGCCTTCGCGGTGCTGGTGTTTGTCATCAGCCTGGTGCTGTTCCATTGGCCCTATTTGGCCGAAGAAGAACGCTGGACCCCCTCCCACTTGTTCACCACCATGTTCGCGGGCTGGGCCGTGGCCATAGGGTTGGTCTTATTACTAAGCATCTTCCTTCCCCCCTCCAACCCAGAGGACCCCAAACCTCCCACCAGCGGTTAGGCCTGAATGTTCGAGAGCCTGACGGTAATAAGCGTCTTTTGCTTCTACATGGGGCTGATCTTCGCCCTGGCCGTTTGGGCCGAGCGCCGCCAAGCCGCAGGGCGTAGCGTGGTGAACAACCCCCTGGTCTACGCCCTGAGTCTCAGCGTCTTCTGCACAACCTGGACCTACTACGGCTCCGTGGGCTACGCCGCCACCAGCGGCATGCTCTTTATGACCATTTACCTGGGTCCCACCATGGTGGTGATATTCTGGTGGGGGCTTTTGCGCAAGCTGGTGCGCATCAAGACCAACCACCACATCACTTCAATCGCCGACTTCATCGGGGCCCGCTACGAAAAATCGGTGCCCCTGGCCGCCTTGGCCACGGTCATCGCCCTCTTGGGCACCATGCCCTACATCGCCCTGCAGCTAAAGGCGGTGCTCACCACCTTTGACATGATCACCTACGACACCGGGGTGGCCAGCGCCTGGATCGGCAGCCACGTGGGGCCCATCGTCCTGGCCCTGATGGTGGTGTTCACCATTATCTTCGGGGTGCGCCGCCTAGACCCCACCGAGCGCCACGAGGGCATCGTCATGGCCGTGGCCGCCGAGGGCCTGGTCAAGCTGGTGCTGTTCATGGCCGCCGGGGTGTTCGTGGTCTATTCCCTTTTCGACGGCTTCGGCGACATTTTCACCCGCTACTCCGCCCTGACCGAAAGCCCCGCCGGGCTGGGGCTCAAGCCCCGGGCCATCAGCTTCGTCACCTGGGGCAGCTACTTGGTCCTGGCAGCCAGCGCGGTGCTCTTTTTGCCCCGCCAATTCCACATCGCGGTGGTGGAAAACCAGAACGAAGACCACATCAAAAAAGCCATGTGGATGTTCCCCCTTTACATGCTGCTCATCACCATCTTCGCCTACCCCATCGCCCTGGCCAGGCTAATCACCGGCTTGCCCGTGGAGCAGGCCGACACCTTCGTATTGCAGCTTCCGCTTAAAAGCGGCCATTCCCTGCTGACCTTGCTGGTGTTTCTGGGCGGCTTCAGCGCGGCCACCAGCATGGTCCTCATCACCTCCATGACCATGGCCACCATGATCAGCAACCACCTGCTTCTTCCCCTGGTGGACTGGATTCCCGCCCTGGGGTTCATAGAGCGCCACCTGCTCAAGTCCCGCTGGCTGGCGGTGACCTGCTTCATCCTCATGGGCTATTGGTTCGAGCGGCTGGTGGGGGGCCAGGTGATGCTGGTGAACATTGGCATCATCTCCTTCGCCGCGGTTCTCCAGTTCGCCCCGGCCATCTTGGGGGGCATCTTCTGGCGCCAGGCCAACAGCCGGGGAGCCATGTGGGGCCTAAGCGCCGGCTTTCTGGTGTGGGGCTACACCATGCTCCTGCCCGCCCTCGTCACCGGCGGCTGGTTCTCGCACCACCTGATCACCGATGGTCCCTGGGATCTGGGCTTCCTAAGGCCGGAGCAGCTTTTCGGGGTCAGCGGCATGGACTCGGTCAGCCACAGCGTGTTCTGGAGCCTGCTGCTCAACGTGGGGCTCTATATCCTGGGCTCGCTCACCCAGCGCCCCAATCAGCAGGCCCAGCGCGAGGCCGAGGCCTTTGTGGGCGCCCTGATCCAAGAGACGATGTTCAGCCGGGGGGGACGCCACGAGGCCTATATCAGCCTGCCGGACAAGCGCCGGCGCATCGAAACCTTGCTGCGGCGCTACTTCGAGCCGGCCGGCGCGGTGGCGGTCACCGAAAAATGCCTGCGCGAAACCGGGCTGACGGACAAGGAGCGCATCTCCATAACCGAGTTGGCCGAGCTTGACAACGAAGTGGAGAAAAACCTGGCCGGCGTGGTGGGCACCGCCGGAGCCCACCGGGCCCTCACCTCGGCCGGAGTGTTCACCCCCCGGGAAAGCCAGGAACTCAGCGAGGTCTACGGCGAAATCCTGGCCAGCCTGCGGGCCCGCCCAGAGGACCTGAAGCGGCGCATCAACTTTTTGCAGGAGCGCCAGGAGTTGGCCAAGCACCACGCCGAAGAGCTGGAGGAAAAGGTGGCCGAGCTGCAGAATCAGATCCTGCGGCGCAAGCTGGCCGAACAGCAGCTCAGGGAGAGCGAGGAGCGCTACCGGACGGCCATCGAGTATTCCAACGACGGGGTGGTGCTCATCAAAGACAACATCCTGTGGTACGTGAACCGCAAATTCGCGGAAATGTTCGGCTACAGCTCCCAGCGGGACATCGTGGGACGCAACCTGGGCACCATCGTGCACCCCCAGGACAGGGAGCGGGTGCAGGAAATCAGCGCCACCCGCCGTCAGGGCCGTCCAGCCCCGGCTCGCTACGACTTCAAGGGCCTGCGTAAGGACGGCAGCTCCCTGTTCATCGCGGTCAGCGCCACCAGCGTTCTGTACAAGGGGCGCACCGTAAACCTTGCCTATTTGCGCGACGTCACGGAACGCCGGCGGCACGAAGATGAGATCCGCCAGCTTTCACGAAGACTCATCCAGGGAACCGAGGACGAGCGCAAGCGCCTGGCCGCCGACCTTCACGATGAGTTCGGCCAGTCGCTCACTGCCCTACACCTGGGGGTGCGCTCCCTGGCCAGTTCCCTGCCCCCGCTGTTGAACCAACAACAGACGCGTTGCGAGTCACTGACCGACATGATCGAGGAACTGGCTGAAAACGTGCGCAAGATCTCCAGCGACCTGAGGCCGGACATGCTGGACCACCTGGGATTGGTCCCCACCCTGGAGTGGTACGTGCGCGAGCTTGCCCAGCGCGCACCCCAGCTTGACATAAAATTCGAAGCGGTTGGTTTTAAAAGAAGACTTGACCCCAGGGTTGAGATCGTCTTGTATCGTATTATGCAGGAAGCTCTCAATAACGTGGTCAAGCACGCCCAGGCGGACCAGGTGAGCATCCGCCTGACCTACAGCCACCCCACGGCCATCATGGTAATCAGCGACAACGGACAGGGCTTCGATTTGGTCCATATGCATCCCGACGGAGAGCAGCGCCAAGGCATTGGGCTCATCAGTATGCGCGAAAGGGTGGCCTCGGTGGGCGGCTCCATTGACATTCGCGCCGAGCAGGGCAAGGGCTGCACCATACGGGTGGCCCTGCCCGAGCGGCCTCCGGCCGAAACCGGACAATCGATGGGGATCGAGTCCCAAACCTGGAGGGAAGCTTGAGCGAAAAGGCCATAAAGGTGCTCATAGCCGACGATCACGCCATTGTGCGTGAAGGAATTCGCCAGCTGGTGGGGGCCCAGGAGGACATGGAAGTGGTGGGCGAGGCCGGCGACGGCCTGGAAGCCCTGGAGATGACCAAAGCCCTCAGGCCGGATGTGGTTCTGCTGGACATAGCCATGCCCATGGTCAGCGGCCTGGAGGCGGTGAACCTGATCAAGGACGCGGTGCCCGGTTGTCAGGTGGTGGTGCTGACCATGCACAGCAAGGACACCTTCGTTCACCGGGTCTTGGACAGCGGAGCAATGGGCTACGTGCTCAAGGCATCCCCCACCGGCGACGTGATAAAGGCGGTGCGCGCCGCCCACCGGGGGGAGTATTTTCTCAGCTCCAAGATCAAGGCCGAGGTGGTCAGCGCCTACCTGGACAGCCGCAAGCAGGCCCCGGCGGTGAAGGGCTACGACCTGCTGTCCGAGCGCGAGCAGCAGGTCTTCCGCCTGGTGGCCGAGGGCAACAGCACCAACAAGATCGCCGACGTGCTCTGCGTAAGCCCCAAGACGGTGGAGAAACACCGCACCAACATCATGAAGAAGCTGGGCCTCAAAGACCGCTTGGAGCTGGTCAAGATGGCCATTCGCATCGGGATAATCGACCCTCAACTCTGGGAAAATTAGTCCTGAGAGCCTCTCCGGCGCCTACTTTGTGAAAAAGTAGGGCCTTCCCCCCCTCAAATACGGGTTTTCCCCCATGGCCCCGCGCCGGGCCCATTTCCTAGGATGATGCTCAGGGAAGCTGGCCTTGCATCCGCAGCGGCCACATGCGGCGCGGGGTGTCGCACCGGTAGACGCCTCCGCCGCCGAAGGGCTCCAGAAAACGGCGGGCCCCTTTAAAATAGCCGCTTCCCACCTGTACCCGCCGCTTCAGCCCTTCGCGTCAGGCCACCGCAGGCCAGCCCACTCTATAAAGCCGGGCAAGCTACGACTCTCGGGATAAAGGAGGGCTAGGTGAGTAAAGATCTCAAAGAGTATTGGCGCAAGAACATCCGCATAATGACGTGGCTGTTGGCGATTTGGGCATTCGTGTCCTACGGCTTGGGAATCATCTTGGTCAACCCGCTCAATGCGATCCACATCGGCGGCTTCCCCCTGGGCTTCTGGTTCGCCCAGCAGGGCTCCATTTACGTGTTCGTGGTTTTGATTTTCGTATACTGCGCCTTGATGCGAAAATTGGACCGCGAATACGATGTGGATGAATAGGGGGTAACTCATGGGTATTCTCGGATGGACCTACGTATTCGTCGGGCTGACCTTCGCCCTTTATATTTACGTGGCCTGGCGCACCCGAGTGGCCGACACCAAGGGCTTCTACGTGGCGGGCATGGGCGTGCCGCCGGTGTTCAACGGCATGGCCACCGCCGCCGACTGGATGAGCGCGGCCAGCTTCATCTCCATGGCCGGCCTCATCTCATTCCTGGGTTATCCCGGGGCCTACTACCTTATGGGCTGGACCGGCGGCTACGTGTTGCTGGCCCTGCTGCTGGCTCCCTACCTGCGTAAGTTCGGCAAGTACACCGTGCCCGACTTCGTAGGCGACCGCTACTACTCTTCCGCGGCCCGTCTGGTGGCTGCGGCCTGCGCCATCTTCGTGTCCTATACCTACGTGTGCGGCCAGATGCGCGGCGTGGGCGTGGTGTTCAGCCGCTTCCTGGAAGTGGACATCAACACCGGCGTCATCATCGGCATGTGCATCGTGTTCATCTACGCCGCCTTGGGAGGCATGAAGGGCATCACCTGGACCCAGGTGTGCCAATACTGCGTGCTGATCGTGGCCTACATCATACCGGCGGTGGCCATCTCCATGATGGTCACCGGCATCCCCATCCCCCAGATCGGCTTCGGCAGCACCATCGCCGCCGGACACCCCGACGCGGGCAAGTACTTGCTGGACACCCTGAACATCATAGCCAAGGATTTGGGGTTCGTTCAGTACACCGCCACCTTCGCAACGGTGAACACCAACATGCTCAACGTGTTGTGCATCACCTTCGCCCTGATGGTGGGCACCGCCGGTCTGCCCCACGTTATCATCCGCTTCTACACCGTTCCCACGGTGAGGGCCGCCCGCATAAGCGCGGGCTGGGCCCTTTTGTTCATCGCCCTGCTCTACACCACCGCCCCGGCGGTGGCCGCCTTCGCCCGCTACAACATGATCAATACACTGAACGACAAGCCCTACGTGGAACGGCCCAACTGGTACAAGAACTGGCAAAGGCCCGGCTTGGTGGCCTGGGTTGACAAGAACGGCGACGGCATCATCCAATACCGTCCCGGCGCGCCCTTCGTGGGCCGCCCCAACTTCACCGGCAAGGACGGCAAGTTCGGCCAGCCCCTGTTGGCCAACAAGATCACCACCAACAAGAACGAGCTATACATCGACCGCGACATCATGGTGCTGGCCAGCCCGGAGATCGGAGGTCTCTCCGCCTGGGTGGTTGGCTTGGTGGCGGCGGGAGGCTTGGCAGCGGCCTTGTCCACTGCGGCCGGTCTGCTGCTGGTGGTCTCATCCTCCATCAGCCACGACTTCTACTATCGAATCATAAACAAGAACGCCACGGAGAAGCAGCGGCTTTTGGTGGGCCGCGTCATGATCGGCGTGGCCGTGGTCTTTGCCGGTTACTTCGGCATCAACCCACCAGCGTTCGTGGCCCAGGTGGTGGCCTTCGCCTTCGGCTTGGCTGCCTCCAGCTTCTTCCCCATAATCCTCTTGGGCATCTTCACCAAGAAGACCACGCGGGAAGGGGCCATCTGCGGCATGGTGGCCGGTATCCTCTTCACCGGCATCTACATCATCCAGACCAAGTTCATGGGCGTGGGCAACTGGTTCCTGGGCATCACCCCCGAGGGCATCGGAACCATCGGCATGCTCATCAACTTCATCGTGGCCATCATCGTCAGCACCTTCACCAAGGAGCCGCCGGCCGAGGTCCAGGAGATCGTGGAGAGCATCCGCATCCCCAGGGGCGCCGGCGACGCCTCTGACCACTAGGAAGCAGCGAGTCCCGCAAGACGTGAAAACCAGCCAGGGCGCACCGGAGCTTTCCGGTGCGCCCTGCTTTTCGCTTGCCCCCCGCACAGGTAGGCATCTAAAGTGAGGGCCATGCAGCAGAAAACCATATCACCGGAAATCATGACCAACAGGACCCTGGTAAAGGGCGGCCTGGCCGCCGCCGCACCAGGCCTGGCGATGGTGGTCGTCGCCTTGGCGGTTGAGCCCACCATCCTGCTCCAGAACGCGAAGCTGGGGCTACTGGGGCTGTTGGGGGTGGCGGTGGAATTGTTCGCCTTGGGCTATCTGCTGCGCAAGGCCCGCTGGTGGGCGGGCATTCCCGCCCTGGCCGCCTGCCTGGCCGCCGTCATTTTCTTCATCCTCAAGTTCCTGCGTCCCCTGCTGGCCTATTGGCAATACAACCCCATCAAGGACCTGGGAGGGGCCCTGGAGCCACTGATGCTCCTGTCGCCCCAGCTGGTCCTGGCCTTGATCTCCTTCACCCTGGGCCTGGTGGTCTTCAAGACCATGCAGGTGGCCCGCCGCACCGCCCCTCTGCCGGTAAGCCGTCTGGCCTGGGGGGTCATGGCCCTTTGGTTGGTGATCTCGGCCGGAGACGCCTGGTACCAGAACCAGGGTTGGAAGAGCATGGCCGGACCCAAGGATCTGGTGCTGCGCCTGTGCTTGGGCGACGAAGGAGACCAACAGATAGCCCTGCGGCTGCTGCTCGAGCAGGGGGCCGAGTCGGCCCCGGCCTTGGTGCAGGGGCTTAACTTGGGAGGCCGGATGGTGGACCCGGTAATTGATTGCACCCGCGAAAAGAGCGAACTCCTGCTGAAGGAGCTGGGCCCCCGGGCCCTACCCGCCCTGGAGCGGGCCGCCAAGGCCGGCGACCCCAAAGCCGCCGCCCTGCTACGCCAGATGGGCTCGCCGGGGGGCTAGACGCCCTATCCCAGATTAAGCCGGAACTGCTCCCTGAGCACCGCTTTGAGTTCGCCTGTCACCGCGAAGGCGTCCTTCAGGGTGTGCCGCTCCAGATCGGAAAGTTCGCTGGGGTCCAGGAAATTGTTGGGCGGCAAGCCCTCTTCGTCCAGGCGCTGCTGATGCATTAGCCTTAGCTGCATCTGGAACTCATAGGCCTGCACGGCCTCGGTGGTCAACTCCGCGGAGAGGTGCCCGCCCTCCCCCAGCAGCTGCAAGCGCTCCAGGGTGTTGGTTTCCTTGATGCCGTGGGCCAGGGAAAGCACCCTGGCGAAGTCCACGAAGGGCACCAGCCCCTTGGTCTTGAGGTCGATCTTGTTCTTGTGCTCGCCCTTTTTCTCCACCACGAAGTTGCGGAACATGGTCAGGGGCGATGGCGTGGTGAGGGTGTCCTTGGCCAGCAGGCGCAGGAAAACCTCTTGCCCGCGCACCTCCTTGGTCAAATGGTCGCGCAGGCGCTCGCCCAGGGAAAACTCGCCGTGACCTGGGCGGAAGTCGAAGAAGATGGTGGCGTAGAGCACTTCCTTGGGCTCGGGCTTGTGAATCCAGCGGTCGAACAGCTCGCGCCACTTGGCGTAGGGCTGCCGCCACAGGGGGTTGGAGGCCATCATGTCGCCCGGGCAGCGGGGAAAGCCACAGCCCACCAGGTGCTCGATGGCCTGGGTGGTGAAGGCGGTGAAATACTCCTGCGCCCGCCTGCCTTCCTCCGGGTCCTTGGGGTCGGCGTATAGCAGTCCGTTGTCCTGGTCGGTGCGGAAGGTCTGTTCCTTGCGCCCCTCGCTGCCCATCAACAACCAGCAATATGGCACCGGCGGTGGGCCCTGCTCCTTTTGCAACAAGTTGAGCACCCGCTCCAACAGGTAGTCGTTGAGCAGAGTGATCATGCGGGTGATGTTGCCCGGACGGGCGCCTTCGTAAATGAGCGAGCGCACCACCAGGGGCACCCGCCGCGACAGGTCGTAGATCTCGTCGAACTGCTCGGCGGCCAAAATCTCGCGCAGCAGGTAGAAGGGGCTGGAGCCCTGGGCCACCATGAGGTCGTGCCCGCCCACGATGCCCTCTATCTTGCCGCGGCGCTCGATGGCCAGGTGGTGCACCTTCAGGCGCAGCATTTCCAGCAGGGCGTCGAAGCACACCGTGTGGAAGCTGATGGTATGCACCGGCGAACTCATTATCGCGCTCACCGGGCGGCGGTGGTCCAAGCCATCGGCCACCACCTGCCTGAGGTCGCGGTCGGTGACCACCCCCACCACCTCCCCGGCCTCGTCGGCCACCAAAAGGGCCCCCACCTTTCCGGCGGTGAGCTGGGCGGCGGCGTCCTGAATGGGCTGGCTGGCCGTGATGGTCTCGGGCCGGCGGCGAACCACGTCGCCCACCTGGGCGCTGAACAGATACAGCGAGCCCTCGCTGGAGAGCGCCGCCTTGGGACGGCGCAGCTCGCTGAGGGCCTTGCCCACGTAGTGCTCTGAAAGGTACTTCAGATAATACTGGGCGAAACGGGCGCTCTTTTCGGTTAGGCGCAGGAACTCCTCGCGAGGGATGAGCAGACACAGGGTGTCTTCGGTGGCCTCGGCGTTTAGGTTGGAAAGGCTCTCGCGGAAAATGCCCAGGGCGCCGAGGGTCTCGCCGGGGCCCCGCAGGTCTTGCAGGTTTTCCGAGCCATCCTGACCTGGCAGAAACAGGCGCACCTGGCCCTGGTAGATCACCAGCAAATGGGTGACCTGGCTTTGCCCTGCTTGCAGGATGAGCTCCCCGGCGGCAAAATGCCGGGTGGAGATTTTGTCCAACAAGGTTTCCAGGCCGGCCCGTCCCAGCTCCTGGAAAGGCGGGGTGTCCAGCAAAAAAGCCAACAAGATTTCTGGGGCCAGGCTGCTAGCCGAATCGTCTTGAGGCATGCCTCCTCCCGGAGCAGTCGTATTTAATAACCGCTGGCAGTTACGTCCGGCACCGGCTCGGCGCGGGAGCGCGTGGCCTTTCCCGCCGAGGCCACCGCCTCCGCCGAGGCGGTGGCGGTGACCTGGGGGGGGGTTACTTGCCCTTCAACTCCACCAGGGTCCCCACCACGCTGGGGTCGGCCAAGGTGCTGGTGTCGCCAAAGTCGCTTTCGCCGGCGGCCATCTTGCGCAGGATGCGCCGCATGATCTTGCCCGAGCGGGTCTTGGGCAAGGCCGGGGCCCAATGGATCACATCCGGCGAAGCGATGGGGCCGATCTCCTTACGCACTTGAAGCACCAGATCCTTCTTGAGATCCTCGGTGTAGTCCTCGCCCACCTTCAGGGTCACGTAGGCATAGATGCCCTGTCCCTTTATCGGGTGGGGGAAGCCCACCACCGCGGCCTCGGCCACGGCGGGATGGCTGACCAAGGCGCTCTCCACCTCGGCGGTGCCCATGCGGTGGCCGCTGACGTTGATCACGTCGTCCACCCGGCCGGTGATCCAGTAGTAGCCGTCCTCGTCGCGCTTGGCGCCGTCGCCAGTAAAATAGTAGCCGTCAAAGTCGCTGAAGTACACCGTCTCGAAGCGCTCGTGGGAGCCGTAGGTGGTGCGCAGCTGGCCGGGCCAAGGGGCCTTGATGGCCAGGCGGCCGCTGACCCCGTTGCCCTCCAATTCCTTGCCCTCGTCGTCGAGCATGCACGGCTGCACCCCGAAGAACGGCAGGGTGGCCGAGCCGGGTTTGGTGGGAATGGCTCCGGGCAGCGGAGTGATGAGTATGCCTCCGGTCTCGGTCTGCCACCAGGTGTCCACGATGGGGCAGTTGCTATCGCCCACCAACTCGTTGTACCAGCGCCAGGCCTCGGGGTTTATGGGTTCGCCCACCGTGCCCAGCAGTTGCAGGGTCTTGCGGCTGTATTTGGTCACGAAGTCGTCGCCCATGCGCATCACCGCCCGGATGGCGGTGGGAGCGGTGTAGAAGATATCCACCTTCCACTTGTCCACCACGTCCCAGAAACGGCCCGAGTCGGGATAAGTGGGCACGCCCTCGAACATGAGGCTTTGGGCTCCGTTCAAGAGCGGGCCGTAGAGGATGTAGCTGTGGCCGGTTACCCAACCGATGTCCGCCGTGCACCAGTAAACGTCGCCGTCGTGATAGTCGAAGACGTATTTATGGGTGATGGACACGTAGACCATGTAGCCGCCGGTGGTGTGCAGCACCCCCTTGGGCTTGCCGGTGGAGCCGCTGGTGTAGAGGATGAACAGCGGGTCCTCGGCGTCCATCCACTCCACCTCGCAGGCGCTGTCGGCCGTGGCCATGAGATCGTGCCAGTAGAGGTCGCGGCCCTCCACCATGGGGCACTCGATGCCCTTGCCGGGGCCCACCCGCTCCACCACCACCGCCTTGGGCACCTTCACCCCCTCCTTCTCGGAGTTGGCCATGGCCTCGTCGGCGATCTGCTTGAGGGTGACCGCCTTACCGCCGCGGTAGGTGCCGTCGCTGGTGATGACCAGGCCGCACCGGGAGTCCACGATGCGGTCCTTTAGGGCCTCGGCCGAGAAGCCGCCGAACACCACCGAGTGGATGGCCCCGATGCGGGCGCAGGCCAGCATGGAGATGGCCAGTTCGGGGATCATGGGCAGATAGATGGTGACCCTGTCGCCCTTTTTGATGCCAAATCCCTTGAGCACGTTGGCGAACTTGCACACATGTTCGAAAAGCTGACGATAGGTGATGATGCGGTCTTCGCCGGGCTCGTTGCCCTCCCAGAGCAGGGCCGGCTGGTCGCCCCGGGTTTCCAGATGGCGGTCCAGGCAGTTGTAGGTCATGTTGGTCTTGGCGCCCAGGAACCACTTGATGCTGATGGGTCCCTTGCTGCGGTGGTAGTTGTACTCCAAGACCTTGTCCCATTTTTTATCCCAGTGGAACCCCTGGGCGACCTCTCCCCAAAAGCCTTCGGGATCTTGGATGGAGCGCTCATACATTTCCTGATACTGCTCAAAGCTGTTGATGTGGGCTTTGTCCACGAAGGACTTGGGAGGATAGTACAGTCCGTTCTTTTCCAAAACCTTATCGTCAGACATTACGCGTCCTTTCTCCCGTATTGCTTAACGGGTACCCAACTGGCCCAAACCACACCGGCCGCCGGCGAGCGCGCCGCAATCAGCGTGGGAATAAGGATAACAAATACTCACCAACTTATTGCACCCCAGCCACCCGCACCAAGTCACCCAAGGTGCTCCATCCCGCCTGGGCCATCTCCGGCAGCAGCCGCTGAAGAATCAGGGCCGTGGCCATGGCGTCGCCCAGGGCGGTGTGCCTCTCCGGCACCTCCAGACCGTAACGGATGGCCAAAGCGTCCAGGCTGCACCGCTTGGCCCCCTTTTTCTGGCCATAAGGATCGGGCTCGATAAGAGCCGCCCGGCACATCAAAACCGTATCCACCACCAAGTTTTGCAAACGCATGCCGTATTGGACCCGCATCACCCGGTTCAAAAAATAGGTGTCTAAACGGGCGAAGTGGGCCACCAGGATATCGCGTCCCAAAAATCCCAGAAAGTCTCGAAAAACCTCCCAGGCCGGCCGGGCGTTGCGGATGTTGTCCGGGGTGATGCCATGCACCTTGATGGACTCCACCGGAATGCCCCGGCCCGGGTTGGCCAATTCGTTGAACACCTCGCCCAGGCGAATGTGCCCCTTCACCACCCGGAAGGCCCCCACACTCACCACCCGGTCCCTGTTGTAATCCAGCCCGGTGGTTTCCAGGTCCACCACCACGTAGCGTTGGGCCATGGCCGGAGCCCGGCTGCTGAGGCCCTCCAGGGCCATGAGGTTTTCCCGCGCCTCCGCGGGCAATCGGCGATGGGCCAAGCGCAACCGAGCCGCCCGGTTCAACAGCTTGGCCTGCCACAATTCCAATTTTTTTCTCTCTCCCCGCCACCGGGATTAATCCGGGTAACGTTGCGCGGTGAATTCCTGCAACTGACCTATCACCTGGAAGCTCTCCTTGAGCATCTTGCGTTGCACCCGGTTCAGGCTGGCCGGGTCCAGATAGGCCCCCGAATCGTGACCATTGTGGTTTTCCTCCAGGCGGCGGGCGATCCTGAGCAAGGTAATAAAGCTGTAGGCCTCGTACAAATCCTCGGCCGTACGGTCCTTTAGAAGACCCAGGCGGGCCACCGCCCCCAGGCGCTCCAGCGTATTGGTTTGGCGCACCTTCTGGTCCAGGGCCATGAGCCGCGCCGCCCACGCCACCGGATCTAGAGCCACCTCCTTCAAGTTAAGACGATCCAGGTAGGAGCCGTCGGGTTCCACCGCGAATTGGCGCAAAAACCCCACCGGCGGCCGCCGTTGGGAGCCGGCCCGGCGCAACCGCCCCAAAAATCCCCGGTCGCGCTCGATGGCACCGAGTATTTTATTCCAAAGCGTCTCCACAAAGCCAGTCTCCGCGTACACCGCCCTGAGATCGAAATACTTGGCCGCCTGGGCCAGGACCGGTGGCTCGGCCGTCGATATCCAGGCCATAAAGGACTCCTCCCAGGAGGACTCGCTCCGGCAACAACGCCGGGAATCGCTCATCACCGCATCGGGGTCGCCCACGAAACCGCAGGAGGAGAGCCCCTCGCTCACCCGCCGGGCGAACTCGCTGAACCAGCCATGCACCGCCTCTTCATGATCGGGGGGCACGTTGGCGTAAACCACCGCGTAGTCCTGCCCCTGGTTCAGGGCCTGCTCCCGGCGGCCGGCCGAACCCAATGCCAGCCAGGAAAACTGCACCGGGGGCGGCCCCAAGCCCTCATGCTCCATGGCCTGCTGGGTAAGTCTGAGCAGACGCAAGGTGAGGCGGTCATTGAACTCGCTGAGCACGTCCAGCATGTACTCCGCACTGCCCCCCAGGCGCAAAAGGGTTTCCATGACCCGGTTCATGCGCCGGGGCAGGCCGGCCAAGTGCTCCAGGCTGGAAACCTTGGCCACCTCCTTCATCACCCCGACCGGCGAGGAACCGGTGACCATGGTCAGATCGTGGTCGCTGATCACCCCCACCAGACGCTGGCCTTCGGTCACCGCCAGGTGATGCACCCCATGGCGAGCCATCTCGATCATGGCCTCGAAGGCGAAGGCCTGGGGCGAAATTGCCTTCACCGACTGGCTCATCACCTCGGCCACCGGAGTGTCCGGGGCGGCCCCGGCGGCCAGCACCCGCACCCGAAGATCGGTGTCGGTGAGAATGCCCAGGGGCCGGCCCCCGGACTCGCAGACCATGATGGAGCCCACCTTGCGCTGAGTCATGAGAATGGCCGCCGCCTTCACCGGGGTGGCCTCCAGGCAGGTGAGCAGCTTCTTGCTCATCAATTCGTGCACCCGGCTGCCGGTGAGCACCGCATCCAGGCCCAGGCTGCCGGTGCCGGTCATCTGGGTGGTGTGGCGGTCGGCCGCCCGGCGCACCGCGTCGATGTTGCGGGCCAGGGAAAAGCTGAAGTGGCGCTTGAATACCTGGTTGTCCCTCACCAGCGCCCGAAAGGGCTCGTCCGGCAGCATGAAGGCCAGCAGGTCCTCCTGGGCGGTGACGGTGAACAGGGCCTGCTCGCCCTGCAACAGGCTCAGGGCCCCAAAGGTGTCCCCTTCCCCCCGCACGTCGATCAAAAGCTCCTCCCCGCTTTGCCGGGGCAAGGTGACCCTCACCGAGCCGTTCATGATGACGTAGAGATTCTTGGAGGGCTCCGCGCCGGTCTGGATGATGACCTCGCCCCGGGGAAAGTAGGCCAGGTCCATGAGTCCCACCAACCGTTGGAGTTCGGACTCCTCCATGGCGTCGAAGGGAACCACTGACTGCAAGAAATCCTTGATGCGGGGCAGAGGAAAATCGCTCATGCTACCTCGCCGCGGGCAGGGCTACGTAACCCGGGACTCGTCCCACCGGGTGGGCCAGCCCTACTCCGGACCCGGCCAGCCGCGCCCCATGAACCCTTTGTCCGTAATTTCTCAATATAGCTTATGAAAAAGGCGGTCCAACCCGCCATGGGGGGAAACCCGTATTTTCCCGGGGGGCGGCCCTACCCTGGGGGGCGGCCCCGGGGTATGGATAGCCGCGGCCCTTGGCAAAGGCCGCGGCCTCCAGGCCTGCCGGGCAGCTCTCACCCACCGCCTTGGACACCCGGAGCCCGCCGGGCCGGAGCCCAGGATCGCTACGTCGAAGCTGCCCCGGCTCATGAGGTTATGCCTTCCCCAGCAGCAGGCGCCGTGTTTCTACCCGGGATTGGTGGGGTCCACATGCACGATCACCTCGCCGACGTCCTCCACCTCGGTTTGCACGCAGTGCTCCACCGCCTTGGCGATGTCGTGGCCTTGAGCAACCTTTATTCCTCCGTCCACCACTACGTGAAGTTGCATCTGGTAGCGGCCTCCCAGGCTGCGCACCTTGAGGTCATGCACCTCTTGCACCCCGTTCACGCTCAGGGCGCAGCGTTGGATGGAGTCCACCACCTCCCGGGAGGGGGCGGTGTCCACCATTTCCTTGAGGGCGTCCCAGAGCACATCCGCCCCCACCTTGAGGATGAGCAGGGACACCACCAAGGCGGCCCAGGCGTCCAGGCTATGCCAGGCCGGGTTGATCATGGCCCCGGCCACGCCCAAGAGCACCGCCACCGAGCTGAGGGCGTCGGAGCGGTGATGCCAGGCATTGGCCACCACGGCCTGGCTTTTTATGCGCCGGCCCACCCTTACGGTGTAGTGGTACAGGGCCTCCTTGAACAATATGGAAACCGCCGCCGCAACCAGCGCCAGCCAGGTTGGGTGGTGGGCATCTCCCAGAATCAACTGGCGAATCGCCTCATAACCCAGCACCACCGCCATGGAGGTGAGGACCATGCCCACCACCAGGGTGGAGAAGGTTTCCATGCGTCCGTGGCCAAAGGGATGTCTGTCATCCGGGGCGGTGCGCCCCAGCTTGAGCCCCACCAGAACCACGCCGTCGGTTACCAGATCGCTGACCGAGTGGGCCGCGTCGGCGATCATGGCCTGGCTGTTGCCAAAGATGCCGGCCAGCAGCTTGCCCACGGACAGGAGCAGGTTCACCAATACTCCTACCCAGGTCACCCGCCGGCCGGCCCGCCCTTGTGTCAGCAGGTCCTCTTGCAACATCTCTCTACCCCTGATGATTGAGCATACGTGTTATATCCTAGGCCCTGGAGCGGCCAAAAACAACGGGGCAGGCCGCCCGGCCTTGCGTGCCTAGCGCACGCTGCCATAATGGTATGCTAGATTAGGTAATTGTAATAACGCGAGGAGCCCATGGCCAAGGCCGAAGCTAAAAACGCCCCATTTTCGTTACTTAGCGAGGAAGATCTGTACCTCTTCAACGAGGGCAGCCACCTGGAGTTGCACCACAAGCTGGGGGCCCATCCGGTGCAAGGGGAGAGAGGCCAAGGCACCTATTTCGCGGTTTGGGCTCCCAACGCCCACGCCGTGTTCATCATGGGCGACTTCAACGGTTGGGACCAGCACACCGCCCCCCTGCGGCCCCGGGGCGGCTCGGGCATATGGGAAGGCTTCATACCTGGGGTTGGGGTGGGCCAGCGCTACAAATATCACATCGAATCAAACAACATGGGCTATCAGGTGGACAAGGCCGACCCTCTGGCCCTGGCCGCCGAGACGCCGCCGCTGACCGCGTCGGTGGTGGCGGACATCAGCTATGAGTGGGGCGACCGGCAGTGGATGGCCCGCCGGGCCAAGGGCGAGGTTCTCAACCGGCCCATGGCCACCTATGAGATGCACCTGGGCTCCTGGCGGCGGGGACCTGAGGGCCAAATCCTTGGTTATCGCGAGCTGGCCCCCCTGTTGGCCGACTACCTGGAGGACATGGCCTTCACCCACGTGGAGTTCATGCCGGTGATGGAGTACCCCTTTGGGGGCTCCTGGGGCTACCAGGTCACCGGCTACTTCGCCCCCTCCGCCCGCTACGGCTCGCCCGCGGACTTCAAGTTCCTGGTGGACCATCTGCACCAGCGGGGCCTGGGGGTGATCCTGGACTGGGTGCCCAGCCATTTCCCCACCGACGGCCACGGCCTGGACTTTTTCGACGGCACCCACCTTTATGAGCACGCCGACCCCCGCCAAGGCTTCCATCCCGACTGGCGTAGCGACATCTTCAATTACGGCCGCCCCGAGGTGCGCTCCTTTCTGCTCTCCAGCGCCATGTTCTGGCTGGGGGAGATGCACGCCGACGGCTTGAGGGTGGACGCGGTGGCCTCCATGCTCTACTTGAACTATTCCCGCGAGGACGGTGAGTGGATTCCCAACCAGTACGGGGGCAACGAGAACCTGGGGGCGGTGGAGTTGCTCAAGCGCCTGAACAAGGAGACCTACGCGGCCAATCCGGGCATCGCCAACATCGCCGAGGAATCCACCGCCTGGCCCATGGTCAGCCGGCCCACCTACCTGGGCGGCCTGGGCTTCGGCCTCAAGTGGGACATGGGTTGGATGCACGACACCCTGGCCTACTTCCGCCAGGACCCCATCCACCGCAAGTTTCACCACGACAAGCTCACCTTTCGCATGCTCTACGCCTTCACCGAAAACTTCGTGCTGGCCCTGAGCCACGACGAGGTGGTGCATGGCAAGGGTTCGCTGCTGGGCAAGATGCCCGGAGACCTCTGGCAGAAGTTCGCCAACCTGCGCCTGATGTTCAGCTACATGTACGCCCAACCGGGCAAGAAGCTCATGTTCATGGGAGGGGAGATCGCCCAGTGGTCGGAGTGGAACCACGAGGCCACCCTGGACTGGCCCCTGCTTGACTACGAGCCCCATGCCGGAATGCAGCGCCTGGTGCGCGACCTCAACCGGATCTACCGCCGGGAACCGGCCCTCCAGGTGGACCTAAAGCCCGAGGGCTTCAGCTGGGTGGACTGCAACGACACCGAGGGCAGCGTGCTGGCCCTGCTGCGCCTGAACCCGGCCGCCAAGGCCAGCATGCTGGCGGTGCTAAACTTCACCCCGGTGCCCCGCCACGGTTACCGGGTGGGAGTGGACCTGCCTGGCTTCTGGCAGGAGCTGTTCAACAGCGACGCCCCGGAATACGGCGGCGGCGGCGTGGGCAACGCCGGCGGGATGGAGGCCCAGGCCGCCGCAATGCACGGCCGGCCCTATTCCCTGGAGCTTACCCTGCCGCCCCTGGGAGCGGTGTTCCTGCGCCCAGCCAACCAAGAGTCCTGACGCCTTGCGGCCGGTTCGAGGCCAACTGCCCTTGCAGGCCCTGGTTTTCGGGCTGGTGGCCTCGGCCATAAGCGCCGTCTATTTCACTCAGCCGGTGCTGCCCCAACTCAGCCGGGAGTTCGCGGCCTCGCCTCCGGTGGCCTCGCTCACCGTGTCCCTGGTCATCCTGGGCATCACCCTGTCCTGCCTGCCCTTCGGGGTGCTGGCCGACCGCTGGCCGGTGAAGCCGATCATCGCCCTGGGCGGGGGAGCCACCGCCGCCTGCCTGGCCCTGGCGGCCATGAGCCCCAACCTGGCCGTATTGCTGACCGCCCGCTTGGGCCAGGGGCTGTTCTTTCCGGCCCTGACCTCCTGCCTGGCCGCCTACCTGGCCCGCACCCTGCCCCCGTCGCGCCTGAGCGTGGCCATGGGCTCCTACGTCTCGGCCACGGTGGTGGGGGGCCTCATGGGCCGCCTGCTCGGCGGGTTTTTCCTGGCCGGCCACTGGAGGGCCTGCTTTTGGCTGGGGGCCTTTTTGGTCCTGGGCCTCTCCTTGGCCGCCCTGGCCTGGCTGCCTCCCCAGGGGCCGCCGCCGGCCAGGCAAAAGCAGGCCCCCAGTTATGCAAGCCTGCTCCGGGCCTGGCCCACCCTGGCCCCCTATCTGGCCACCTTCGGCAGCATGTTCGTGTTCGCGGCTGTGTTCAACTACATCACCTACCACCTGGCCGCCCCGCCCTTCCTGGCCTCCACCGCCTTGATAAGCCTGCTCTACCTCACCTACCTCACGGGGGTGGCGCTCGGCCCCCTGGCCGGGCGCATGGCCGGACGGGTGGGGGCCGGCCCCACTCTCCTTATTGGCGTGGGATTGTTCGCCGCCGCTTTGCTTCTGGCCCTGGCCTCCTCCCTGCCCCTGGTGGTCCTGGCCCTGGTGTTGGTCTGCGCCGGCCACTTCATCATCCACGCCACCAGCCAGGGGTTGCTGAACCTGCGCCTGGACCACAGCCAGGGACGGGGCAACAGCCTCTACGTGCTGGTGTATTATTTGGGTGGCTGGGCGGGCATAACCGCGGCGGGCGCCCTGTGGGGGAGGTGGGCCTGGCCGGGGGTGATCTGCCTGGGCCTGGCCATGCTCCTGTTGCCGGCATGGGTGGGGTGGGTTGAAATTAAAAGAAGGGACCGCTGATGTCGGAAATTTGCTACGAGCCAATCGGTTTGCTTCACACTCCCTTCAGCGAGCCCAGCGGCGCGCCCATCCAGCCCTGCGGGGCGGGTGACGCCCGGGGTCGGGCCGAGCTGCGCCCGGAGCTGGTTCCGGCCCTGGAGGACCTGGCGGGTTTCAGCCACGTGATTCTCTTGTACCACTGCCACCGGGCGGCGGCTTTCAAGCTCAAGGTGCGGCCCTTTCTGGACCACAACGAGCATGGCCTTTTCGCCACCCGGGCCCCGGCCCGCCCCAATGCCATCGGCCTGTCGGTGGTGAAGCTGGAAGCGGTTGAAGGCAACCTGCTGCATCTGAAGGGCGTGGACATGCTGGACCAGAGCCCGCTGTTGGACGTCAAGCCCTACGTGCCCCAGTTCGACGCGCCGCCGGGGCCGTTGCGCACCGGCTGGCTGGCCGACAAGGCCCGGGAGGCCTCCACCCAGAAGGCCGACGAGCGCTTCAGCCCGGAGATTTCATGAAGGCTGGGCGGCAATGAACAACGAACTAGTTTTTGTGCAATCCTAATGATAAGAAGCGCTCGTCTTATCGCGGTACGTTTTGTGCCTTGGCCCGACACAGCCAGCCTCAGGCAGACAAGGGGTCTGGCAAGCGAGGGGCCAGGCGTAGCTAGGGCTACGTCGAGGACCGAGCGCAGCCAGCAACGCCGTATGCCGGTGGCTGGCGCAGCCGGACGCACGGCCTTCATGAAATGTCCGGGTTAGTTAGCCTTGCCCGGGCATGCCGGGCCCTGCTAATCTTGGGCCATAAATACTCAAGCGAGGCGTGAGATGAGCGAAGCCATGGAGAAGGCGGCCCAGCGGGAGGCCACTCCCGAAATCTTGGCCCTTTTGGAGCAGGCCCGGGCCCTACCCCCCCTGCCAGACCAGCCGGTGCCCATCCCCTTTCTAAAACGCGCTTTCGACGTGGCCTTTTCCGGGCTGGTGCTCACCGTCACCCTTCCGGTGTTCCTGGTCACCATGCTGGCCATCTTCTTGGAGCACCTGGGCCGGGGCCAGGCCGGAGCCCCCCTGTTTTATTACGAGCCGCGCATTTCCCAGGGCCGCACCTTCCACTTCATGAAGTTCTTCATCTTCAAGCCCGAGGTCATCGAGGAGCTCAAGCGCCAGGGCAAGTTCATCCACACCAAATATCTGGAGTGGGACGGCCACTCCATGACCAAGGTGGGCTCGGTGCTGCAAAAGATCTACCTGGATGAGCTGCCCCAGATCATAAACATCTTCCTGGGCGATATCAGCGTGGTGGGCCCCCGGCCCATAAACCTGGAGGTCTACGAGGACGCCCTGAAGGCGGGGGTGCTCAACTGGAAGGTGCTGCGGGCGGGCATCACCGGGCGCTACCAGTCATTCAAGGGCCACGGCCTGAGCCGCGACGACCAGTATCTGCTGGACCGAGGCTACGTGGAAATGATGCGCACCGGCAACGGTTGGCAGGTGCTGCGCGGCGACCTGAAGATCGTGAGCCGCACCATCAAGGTAATGCTAATGGCCCAGGGGCTTTAACGCCCCCAGGCCCTTACCAATCAAAGGCTATCGCCGGTATCTAGCGATTCAGCAAATTCTTGATGAGGTTCTCGGCCGCCGGTATCAGGTTGCCCCTGAGGTCCAGCTTGACTACCGGCTTGTGGATGGTGCCGCCCAGGCCGATGGGGAACGTGCCGTCGGCGTCCAGGAACTCCCGCAGGGTGTGACCCACGGTATCGGCCTTGAACTTGATCTTGGCGTCCAGGGAGTCGTCCAACAGCCCGGTGCTGCCGACAATCTGGGCGTCCATCTCGTCCTTGGCCGCCATGAGGGCGATGTCGTAGTTCACCTTGCCTTGGCCCATGGTGTAGTCCCCCTGGAATTTCTCAAAGCGCCGGGGCAGCTTGCCCCCGAAAAGCTGGGCCACCGACTGGGCATCGTCCAGGAAGGCCAGGCCGATGATCACCCCGTCCTTGGCCCGCAGGCTGCCCTTGCCGGCCAGGGAAGCCAACAACGCCTCCGGCTCCAGGCCCTGCCCGGCCATCTCGCTGTCCAGGGAGAACACCCCCTCCAGACTGCTTAGGGGAAGGGCGAACAGGGGGAAGTCGTCCTTCAGCTTACGAAAGACCTTGGGGTCCACCTTGAGGTCCTTGCCCTGAACCCGCAGGCTCACGGCCGGCGAGGCGGGCTTGAAATCCACCCCTGCCGAGGCCTTTACTTGGCCTTCCAGGAAACGGGCTTGCAAGCTCTTGATCTCCGCCTGCTGCTTCTTGACCTGGAGCTGGGCCTTGAGGCCGGTCATGCGGTAGCCGCTCATGGTCAGGCGGTCCAGCTGGACCCGCACCTCGGCGTCCAGGCCCTTGAGGGCCCGGCGGGCGTCCGCCTCCGGCCGGGCGGTTTGGGGGGACTTGGCCGGTTGGCCGGCCAAAACCTTGGCTCCCGGTTTGGCCGCTTTGCCGGTACTAGCCCGGGCCGAGGCGCGCCGGGCCGGCGGCGGCCCCAGGGGCAGGCGGTCCAGGTCCAGATATTCACCCGCCAGCTTCAGGCGCAGGGTGGTCTGGTCCTTGACCACCCTGAGCACGCCGGTAAGCCCCAGCTTGGCCGGAGTGGAGAGCAGGTCGAAGCGCTCTATCACCACTTCGCGTCCCTTGTCCTTGACCAGGAACTTGTAGTCCGCCCGCGCCTCGGGCTCCTTCCAGGGCCTCGGCCAAGCCGGGCTCTCGACCACGGCGCCGCGCAGCAGGTTCTGCCCGCTCACCGCCAGCACCCCCGGCCCGGCGCCCTTGAAAAGCACCCGCTTGCTGGCCTGACCCTTGGCCTTGAGAGGCCAGGGCAGCAGCGGCTCGATGAACCGGGCCAGCTTGGCCAGGTCCGCCTGCTGGTCGTATACGGCGTCGCTCTTGCCCAGGGACTTGCCCCAACCCAGCACCCCGCTCAGGGTTTGCACCATCCCCGCCTGGGGCAGCAGCAACTGAGCCTGCTTGATGTTGACCAACTCGCCAGGCAGGTCAAAGGTGGCCTGGCCGGCCCAAGAGGCCTCGCCCAGGCTGAAGGCCTTGGGACCCATGGCCTGGGTTTGCACCCGCAGGTCCCGGGCCTGGGCCTGGGTCTGCACCTGAAGGGCCGAGGCGGGCCCGCTGACCCGGCCCGTTACCATAATTACCCCCCGAGCCCTGAGCCCCGGGGCCAGGGGGGCCAGACGGGCGGTGAGCTGGGCCAAGTCTATCTTCAGCTCCAGGCGGCCTTGGTCCAGCTTGAAAGCGTCGCCGTAGCCCTGGCTTTTGGCCGAGGAGTTCAGGCTGATGCCGGGCAAGGCCAGTTCAAGCTCTCCCGAAGCCCCGCCCAGGGAAAGATCGCTGCTCAGTTCGCACCGCTCCAGGGGCAGCACGCTACGTTTGCCGTCGGTCTGGTTGAGCAGGTGGAGTGAGGAGTTGGTCACCGCCAGCCGGTTTATCAGCAGGCGGCCGCCCTCGGGCGCTTCCCGGGGCTCGTGCTTTTCCCCGGCCTCGGCCTGGGACGGCAGGTCCTGCCAGTTCAAGCGGCCGTCCTTGGCCCGCACCACGGAAAGCTCCAGGCCGTCGGCCAACACCTTTTCCACCACCAAGCGCCGAGTGAGCAAGGGCCAGAGGCTCGCCGACAGCTCCAGGGAGTCCAGCTTGAGCAAAGGCCGGTTGCCGTAGGCCGGTTTGTCCTGCACCACCAGGCCTCGCACCTTCACATCCAGCCCGCCCCACAGGCTCACCGACACCTCGTCCACCGTGGCCTTGCGGCCCAGGTTTTCCTCCAGCGCCCCGGCCAGCATGGAACTCAAGGGCAGGGCCTTGGGAAGAATGGTGACGCCCAGCGCCGCCAACAGGGCCAAGCCCAGCAAAACGACCACAATGACCTTTAGCGCCTTAGCCATGGGATACGCCTTTCCCCCTGGTCCCCGGAAACCTTGGTTTGCCGAAATTGAAAATCTTCATCCATAAATTATGAGAGCCCCGCCGCCGCGAGTAAAGCGGTCAACGAGGCCCTGGGTGGTACGGGCTGGCAGGCTCAAGGCGTCATTTGTTGGCAAACAGTCGGGACACCGGCACCTTTTTCTCCCATTGGCGCAGTAAAATTTCCTGGCCCGGGCGCAACTGATAATAGAGCCTCACCCGCAGGGTCAGCTCCAGGCAGGGCTTTTTAAGCGGGATGACAAATTTCTCGTGCTTGGGCCGGAACGGCTGCAAGGTGGTGTCTCTAATTATGCCCAGCTTGCGGTCCGGCCCCAGCACCATGACCGGCCCCAGGCTGTCGGTGCATTGGGGCATGAAGATGCGTTGATCCTTGAACACTTCTCGTCCGTTTTCGTCGTGGGCGGTCGCCTCAAGGACCGCCTGCGCCCGGGATGGTCAGCCGTCGGGTATGCGGTGCCCGGCCCGGTTGCGGATGGTGACTCCCACAACCACCTGGGGCGCGTATTGCCCATGTCTCGGATGGAAGGTGTAGGGCAGGGCCTGGACCTCCATGGGCAGGGCATCGCGGTAGAGTTTGGCCGTCCCTTCCCGGTCGCTGAAGTCGGGCGGGAAGGTGTGGTCCTTGCCGGACATGTGGCAGTCCAGGCAGGTCCGGGAGCCGCCGTCGGCCACGTAGCCGTGCAAATAGCTGCCGTAGAGGGTGGCGCATTGGACCGGCGGAGTGAACTCGAAGTTGGGGCCCATGCCGTGGCACTGGCCGCAAAAGGCGGGTGAGGACATGAAGGCGCTCCTCCGCACCGTCTTGACGTCCCCTTCGTGGTCTTGCAGAGCCTTGGCCCCATACAAGACCCCGGGCTCGGGCCGGTGATGCACCACCGCCTTGTCCTGGTGGCACACCAGGCAGCCGATGTTCAGGCGGCCCACCACCGCCTTGTCGTCCCGCCAGATCACCTCGGCCAACTCCTTGGCCACCTGGTCGCCGGCGGTCAGCAGTTGGGGCAGGTGGCACTTGGCGCAGGGGAAATTGGCCAGGGTGGCGTCCTGAGGCCGCTTCACGGCCAGCGGCCCCTTGCGAAGGTACTTGGACATGAAGCTGAAGCCGTCCAGGCCCATGAGGGAGCGGGCATGGTGGGAGCGCGACCACTGCTCATATATCTCGCCGTGGCACTCCTGGCAGCGCTTGGAGTCGTAGCGCTCCAAAAGCCCGGCCAAGCTTTTCACCTGGGCCTGACCGCCGCCGGCCCATGCCAGGCCAGCCCCCCAGAGCAACAATGCGGCGCCCAGCACGCCCAGAGCCAGCGTTTTCTTAGACCCGGCAAAACCCGGCATGACGCCCAACCTCTCCCAAGCCTTTTACCGACTCCTATGCGCCGACAAAAGGCGAGACGATGAAATATCCGCCCAAAAGGCCGATGCCCACCCCCGCCGCCCGTTTGAACCAAAGGCTGCCGCGCTGGAAAGAGTTGTTCTCCAAGACGCCGCTCACCAGGGCGGTGGAGCTGCCCGCCAGGGCGATGGGCAGGGCGTGGCCTATACCGAAAAGCGCGATCATCAATAAGCCGGTGACGATGCTTTTTTGCACGGTGATGATGGCCAGGATGGGGGCTATGAAGCCGAAGGTGCAGGAACCCGAGAGCACCCCGTAGGCCAGGCCCAAGACAAAAGCCCCGCCCACGCCCTTTACCTTGAGCCGGCCCATGAGACTGCCGGACATTGAGCAGGCCTGCACCCCCAGCATGTCCAAGGCCACCCAAACCAGAATGGCCCCCACCAGGATGGTCCAATAGGGCCCCACGTCGCCCAGCATCAGGCCCAGCCAGGCGCAGACCATCCCCACCAGAGCGATGGTGACGAACAAGCCGCCGGTGAAAGCCACGGCGTAAAAGGCGGCGTGGCGGGGCTTGACGCTCTGGTCCTGGCCGGCCACGTAGGTGACGATCAGGGGAATGGAGGCCAGGTGACACGGGCTCAAGGCCACGCTGACCATACCCCAGAGGAAGGCCCCGGCCAGGGCGATGAGGCTGCCCGAAGTGATCCAGGCGTTCAAGGTGATAAAAAGCTGATCCAACATGCCCATGCGGCCTACTCCCGCGAGGCTTACTTGCCCGGCGCCTTTGGGACCCCAAGTTTGGTCAAAACCGTCTCGATCTTCTCCTTGCTCAAAAAGCCTTCGTGCCGCAAGAATTCCTTTCCCTGGCGGTCATAAAATATTTGGGTGGGGATCACCCTGATGCCGTATTGGGAGGCCAGGGTGCGGTCCTCCCATACGTCCAAAAACACTATGGCCGCCCGCCCCTTGTACTCCTTCTTCAACTCATCCAGGATAGGCGCCATCATGCGGCAGGGAATGCACTGATGGGCCCCCAGGTCGATTAGAGTGACCATGCCCTTGGCGGGCAGTTCGCCGCTGGCCGAAGCCGTGCCCAAACCGGCCCCCAACAGGGCCAGGGATATGCCAAGAATAAGGAACAGTGTCAAGCAGATGCGTTTCATTTTCACCCGGGCCTTTTCAGATATTAGGTTTATGGTTTGCAGCTTACATGACATACGCCGGTGGGGCCCTGTAAGGCGTAAGGAAAATATTTTCGCTTGAGCCACAGCGCCACGTTAACCAGGCCTATAAGAACCGGCACCTCCACCAAGGGGCCGATGACCGCGGCAAAGGCCTGGCCGCTGTCGATGCCGAACACGGCCACGGCCACGGCGATGGCCAACTCGAAGTTGTTGGAGGCCGCGGTGAAGGACAAGGTGGTGGCCTGCTCGTAGGTGGCCTTGGCCTTGAGGGATAGCCAGAAGCTGACCAAGAACATGACCACGAAGTAGATGCACAGGGGTATGGCCACCCGCACCACGTCCAAAGGCAGGGCCACGATGTACTCGCCCTTGAGGCTGAACATCACCAGGATGGTGAACAACAGGGCGATGAGAGTTACGGGGCTGATCTTGGGGATGAAGACCTCTTCATACCACTGGCGGCCCTTGAGCTTCAGGCCCACCACACGGCTGACTATTCCGGCGATAAAGGGTATGCCCAGGTAGATGAACACGCTCTGGGCGATCTGGCCCATGGACACCTGCACGGCCATGCCCTCCAGGCCCAGCCACTGGGGCAGCACTGTGATGAAGAACCAGGCGTAGAGGGAGAAGAACAGCACCTGGAAGATGCTGTTGAAGGCCACTAGCCCCGCGCAATACTCTCGGTCGCCCCGGGCCAGGTCGTTCCACACGATGACCATGGCGATGCAGCGGGCCAGTCCGATGAGGATGAGCCCCACCATGTAGGCGTGCTGCCCCGAAAGAAAAGTGACCGCCAGGGCGAACATGAGCACCGGCCCGATGACCCAGTTCTGCACCAACGACAGCACCAGCACCCGCACGTTGGTAAACACCTGGCCCAACTGCTCGTAACGCACCTTGGCCAGGGGCGGGTACATCATCAGGATCAAGCCGATGGCGATGGGCAGGTTGGTGGTGCCCACGGAAAAGTGGTCCATGACCTGGCGCACCCCGGGGAACAGGTAGCCCCAGCCCACGCCCACGGCCATGGCCAGGAAAATCCACAGGGTTAGGAAGCGGTCCAGGAACGAGAGCTTTTTAACGTCGGAGGGCGGCATCTTCGGCGTCTCCAGGCTTCGGGTCAGTCTTGCAGGTTGCCGGGCAGACCCAGCACCATGGCCTTGATCTCGTCACGCACCCTGCGGTAGGAGGCCAGGGCCTCTTCTTCATCGGCCGCGCCCAGGACCAGCAGGGGCGGGTCGTCAAAACCGCGATGCACCCGCTTCCCCGGCCCGGGGAAAAAGGGGCATGACTCGTTGGCGTTGTCGCACAGGGTCACCACCCAGTCCCAGTCTTGGCCTATGAAGGGGTCCACGGCCTTGGACTTTTGGCCCGCGATGTCCACCCCGGCCTCGGCCATGACCGCCACCGCCCTAGGGTCCACCCGGCCCGGGGCCACCCCGGCGCTGGAGGCCTGGTATTCATCGCCGCGCAGGGCGTTGGTGAAGCTCTCGGCCATCTGGCTGCGGCAGGAATTGCCGGTGCACAAAAAAAGGACTCGTTTTTTGTGCGGATCACTCATTCGCCCTCACCGTTCCAACTGAATCCACGGCCCCGGCCTCGCCGCTAAAAGCTTATGGGAGCGGCCCCCAGGTCTTCCTCCTGCCCGAGGAGGATTTTGATCTCCCGCGAGCATCACCGGCGCCGGGGACTTAGTTCCTTGCAGCGGCCTTCCCGGCAGGCGCCGGTGGCGGTTTTTATATCCTCCAGCGTTTTGGCCCCGGCCCGCACGGCCGCGAGTATCTCTCCCTTGCTCACCTTGGAGCAATAGCAGACCAACTCCTCCGGCGGAGCGGCCAGGATATCAACCGTAAACGGGACAGGCATGGGCCCTCCTCAGCCGCAGCACCCACAGGAACCTTGGGGCGCGGCCATGCCCAGGGGAGATTTGTTGCGGCGCACCAAATTCTTGACCTGCTCGATCTCATCGCGCTTGAGGCTGAAGTCCTTGTTTTTGGCTATGCCTTGTTGGGTCAGCACCACATAGCCCCGCAAGGGCAAACCGGCTTCCTGCATGATGGCCTTGGCGCAGCCCTTTTCGCAGCCATCCAAGACCACCAGTTCCGGCGCGTCCTTCACCGATCGGATGAAACCAGCCAACTTGCCGCCGACCCCGGCCAGGCAAAACATCTTGCCGAACCCTTCCTGGGTCAGTTCCACGCAGGCCTGGTTGGTCAACTGACCCACGTTGGAAGCCCCCGAACAGGCCAGCAGCAGCACCTGGCTCCCGCTGGCGCAACAGCTATCTGCCATTTCAGTATCCACCACTCAAAAGATATAGTTTACTCTGCCAGCCAGGCCTTGACCTGATCTTTGGTGGGCACCTTGCCCACCAGCTTGACTTGGCCGTCCACCACCACCGCCGGGGTGCCCAGCACGCCATAGGCGGCGATGTCCATCATGCCGGTGACCTTTTCCACCTCGGCCGCCACCCCGGCCTCGGCCACCGCCTCCCTAACCACCGCCTCGGTTTTCTTGCACTTGGCGCAACCAGGGCCCAATACTTTTATTTCCACGATGCGTCTCCTCGATTATCAGACAAAAAAGTTGCCGTACAACAAACCCGCGATGGTGGACATCACCACGATGATGCCGCTGAACACTGCGGTCTTTTTCCAGCCCATGACTCCGCCGATCACCAGCATGTTGGGCAGACTGAGCGCCGGCCCGGCCAAAAGCAGGGCCAAGGCCGGGCCCTTGCCCATACCGGCGCCCAGGAGCCCTTGCAGAATCGGTATCTCGGTGAGGGTGGCGAAGTACATCAAGGCCCCGGCCACCGAAGCGAACAGGTTGGCCCCCAGGGAGTTGCCCCCCAAGGATGAGCTGACCCACTCGTCGGGGATTAGGGCGGGATGACCCGGACGTCCCAGCATGAACCCGGCCACCAATACTCCGGCCCCCAGCAGGGGCAATATCTGCTTCATGAAGCCCCAGGTGGACTCCACCCATTCCACCCGCTCCTCCCGGCTGAACCAGGCCTTGAGCATCAGGGTCAGGGCCAGGAGCAGAACGGCGGTGACCAGCCACTTGATGCTGAAGATCATGGCCCACAGCCCGGCTTCGCCGTCCACCGGGCGCGCCCAGGCGGCAAAGACCAGGATGAGCACCAGGGTGAGCATGAACAGCGATTCCTGGCCCAGGGAGCGCCCGCTGGCGCTGTCCTCGGGCAAATAGACCTGGCCGGCGGCGCGGGCCGCGTCGTCCTTGCGGAAAATCAGGGCCATGAGCAGGCCGGTGATGACCGCGAAAACCACCGCCCCCACCGCCCGTGCCAGGCCCAACTCCCAGCCCAGGATGCGGGCGGTGAGCACGATGGCCAGCACGTTGATGGCCGGGCCGGAGTAGAGAAAAGCAGTGGCCGGGCCGATGCCCGCGCCCCGGGAGTAGATGCCCGCGAACAGGGGCAGCACCGTGCAGGAGCAAACCGCCAGCACCGCTCCGGACACCGAGGCCACGGAATAGGAAAGGAACTTCTTGGCCTGGGCCCCGAAGTATTTGAGCACCGAGGCCTGGCTGACGAACACCGAAATGGCCCCGGCGATGAAGAAGGCCGGGATCAGGCAGGTGAGCACGTGCTCCCGGGCGTACTCCCGGAGCATCATGAAAGCTTCCAGGCCCGAGCGCCGGATGGGCTCGCTGTTCCAGGGCACGAAATAGGCCGCCGCGAACAGGGCCACGATGATTAGTAGTTTGTAGCGTTCCTTCATGGCCCTCTCCAGGCCTGCGCTCAACTATTTGGCCAAATAGCCAATATTGCGCGAAAAAATTTTTGCTAGCCGATCATCTCGATCTGATGCTGCACCCGAGCTTCCAGCACCGACTCCACGCAGTCGAAGAAGTTGAGCACGCAGGGGGCCAGCAGGGTGTAGAAAACTTGATTGCCCCGCTTGTCGTCATTGACCAGCCCCACCGACTTGAGCAGGGACAGGTGCTTGGATACGGTGGAGATGTCGCTGCCCACCGCCTTGGTGAGATCGGCCACGCACTTTTCGCCCTGGGCCAGCTCTTCCAGGATCAACAGGCGGCTGGCGTTGCCCACCGCCTTGAGGATGCGGGCCCGGGCCTCCAATTTTATTTGCCGTTCGGCGTCCATATGACGACCTCCTATTTGCAATATTGGCCAAATAGGCAAGTTTGTCAAGAGCAGGTTCAGATTTTTTTGCAAGGGTACGGTTTATACTCAGCACCGGCATAGCCAGCCGCCGGCAGACAAGGCGACCGGCTAGGGAGGGCCGCAGGCGTAGCAAAAGCTACGTCGAGGACCGCACGCAGCCGGCAACACGGTATGCCGGTGGCTGGGGCAGCCGGCCGCTCGCCCTAGACCTTGGGCTCCTTCCACCAGGGGTAAAAGTCGGGCAAGTCCTTGGTGGGGCTCATGGTGAAATCGGGAGGCCGCTTTTCCAAGAAACTCTGGATGCCCTCGGCGGCGTCGGCTTGGCGGCCGACCCAGTAGAACACCCGGGAGTCGATGAGGTGCACCGACTGGGGGTCCGGCTCGGCCAGGCCGTGCCACACCATGGCCTTGGCCAGGGCCACCGAGGTGGCCGAGGTGTTGTCCGCGATCTCCCTGGCCAGTTCCATGGCCTTGGGCAGCACCTCATCGGCGGGCAGCAGGTAGTTGAACAGGCCCGTTCCAGCCTGGTCCCCGGCCCGGAACACCCGGCCGCTGCAAGCCAGCTCCAGGGCCTTGCCCGCCCCCACCAGGCGGGTGAGAAACCAGGAAGAGCAGGCCTCGGGCACCAGGCCCCGGCGAGTAAATACCAGGCCCATCTTGGCGTCCTGGGCCGCCACGCGCATGTCCATGGCCAGGGTCATGGTCAGCCCCACCCCCACCGCCGCGCCGTTCATGGCCGCGATCACCGGCTTGCGGCAGCTGAAGGCTGCCAAGGCCACCCGGCCACCGCCGTCGCGGTGACCGGCCAGGGATTCCTCTTTGGGGTCGCGGGCGGCATAGTCGAAAGTGCTGCCTCCGGCGGCCAGGTCCATGCCCGCGCAAAAGGCCCGGCCCGCCCCGGTGACCACCACCGCCCGCACCTGGTCGTCCTGGTCCGCCCGGCCCAACAGGTGGATCAGTTCCGCGCGCATCTGGGGAGTGAAGGCATTGAGCCGCTCGGGGCGGTTGAGGGTGATCAGGGCTACCCGGTCTTCCAGTTGATATATGGTGTGTTGTAATTCCATGCTTGGCCTCCCCGCTGGTACGGTAATTAAAGATAGTAGACCAAAGTAGCAGGTCATCGGCGCCAAGGCCAGATTATCCCAGGCTATGCGGCGCGATTAGTGACAAATTTACTTTAAACTAAATCAATACGTTGATATGATAGGTTAATTTAGACCTGGGCGGTGGAGTAACCGATGCGCCGAGTCATCAAGGCAGCTTCGCGCATCTTTTGTCATAGCCGCGGCTGATGGGTCAAAAAACCTTTGGATGCTGCCCAAACCGATGACAGCAGCGTACACTGGGAGTGTTACAAGACTAAAAAATTGGTGAAGCGCGGCGTTTGCCGCATCATTTGGATTTAGATCATGACTATCGTGCGCTCGATAATAATCGTGTTGGCCCTGGCCTTGTTCCTTACGCCGATGGTGAGTTGGGCTGAAGATGAGTGGGGGCATGATCCCATGGGCTACCTGCTGCCGGAGACCACAAAGCAGTTGCGACAAAAGCCCCTACTCCTGCCCGGTCTGACCAAACGTGCGGAGAGCGGAGAGGTGTGGGCCCAACACCGCCTGGCAGAACGCTACAGGAAGGGTATTGACGCACCCCAGCACTTCGGCAAAGCGCTGGAATGGTATCTGCGGGCGGCGAACCAGGGATACGGTCCGGCCATGATGGAACTGGCCGAGATTTACTCCCATACCAAAGGAGGCTCCCAGGATTTGGCGCGGGCTTATTTCTGGTACAGCCTGGCTGCGGCCAACAAGGTGCCGGTGGCCGCGTCGCGCCGCGATAGTCTCTTGAATAGGCTAACTCCCGCTGAAATTGCCAAGGCCCAAGACCAGGCCGCTCATTGGGCTCCCAAGCCCGAAAGCGGGGCCAAACCCCAACTCGCCGAGTGAAGCGCAAGTTGCCCTGTTTACCTTCCTTCGCATCTCCCGTGGTCTAATTTGCGGTTGTGCCGGTTCTGACCTGAAAATGAGCGCCCACCGGGGTGATGGGTTATAATGAGCCGTGTTTATCAGGCTATGGTCCAGACCCGGCTCGAACCTTGGAT
>JAHJPG010000104.1 GCA_018819925.1 Pseudomonadota bacterium | reverse complement strand
ATCAGATGGTGGCGGCCATGGAGAGCATAGACCAGGCCACGACCCAGAGCCAGTCGGGCACCAGGCAGGTGGAGGAAGCGGCGGCCAGCCTCAACGCCCTTTCGGCCCAACTAATCGCCTTGGTGGAAAAATACAGGCTCCAGTAGGAGAGGCCGCCAAAGCTATGGATGAAACGTTATGAGTTCTTCCGATGATTTCCGCCGTCAGCTCATGGATACGTTCCAGGCCGAATTGCTGGAACACCTGAGCACCCTGACCGACGGGTGCCTGGCTCTGGAAAAACAGCCCCAGGCCGAAGGCCGCAAACGGATCATCGAGGAAATGTTCCGCGCAGCGCACAGCCTGAAGGGCGCGGCCAGGGCGGTGGAACTGGATGACCTCGGGCTGCTGGCCCACCGCATGGAGGACGTGTTCAGCGCCATTGGCAAGGGCAGGGTGCCGTTCTCGCCTGAGTTGAGTGATCTTTTCCTGCACGCCCTGGATTTGATCGGCTACGTTGCCGAGATGCACCAGCAGGGCACTCCCTTGGCCCCGGGCAGGCAGCGGCCGGTTTTGGAGCAGTTGGAGGCTGCGGCCAAGGGCCTGCCCTTTGCCATCCCTGCTTCCCCTTTCGGCCTGGAGGAGGAGGAACCCCAGGCGCGAGAGCAAGAACCTGGCCATCTTCCGATGGAGAAGTCCGCGCCGCCGGTCCATGAGCCTCCCACGCCTCCCCGGCCGTTGCCGGAAGAGCCTGCCGGCAATCTGATTGCGGACGATTTCCCCCGGACCATGGGCTCACAGGGCAGCGGTACAGTCCGAGTCAACGTGAAAAAATTGGACGCCCTCATGGAGGGTATGGTGGAGCTGTTGGTGGCCCGCATGCGGCCGGCCCACCGCCTGAGCGAGTTGAAGCAAATGCGCCGCCGCTTGGTGGCTTGGGAAACCCACTGGCGCCAGGTTCGGGGCAACTACAACCAGTTGCGCCGCCGCAAAACCAGCGATCCCCACCTCCTGGCCTTGTTGGACTACGTGGCCCTTAGCGAAGAAAGCCTGCGTGCCCTCAACGATGCGGCCACTCGCATGACCAAGGGCATGACCGCCGACACCAGGCAGCTTTCCCTGCTCACCGACGAAATGCAGCTAAACGTCCACCGGGTGCGCATGCAGCCTCTTTCCAGTCTGTTTTCGTTGTTTCCCCGCATGGTGCGGGACCTGGCCCGCCAGGCCGGCAAACAGGTGGAACTGGTGCTGCGGGGCGAGGACACCGAAGTGGATCGTCAGGTGCTCGAGGCCATGAAGGACCCTATCACCCACTTGTTGCGCAACGCGGTGGACCACGGCATAGAGATGCCAGATCAGAGGGCCCGGAAGGGCAAGCGGGCCACGGGGCGCATTGAATTGAGCGCATCCCAACAGGGGGGCTTGGTGCTTTTGGAGGTCAAGGACGACGGGGCGGGAATAGATCTGGATAAGGTGCGCGACGTCGCCTGCTCCCAGGGGCTGCTGGATGCCGACCAATCCCGGGACCTGGACGGCGAGGCCTGCCGCGAGCTTCTTTTTTGTTCCGGCTTCAGCA
The DNA here is from genome assembly GCA_018819925.1 of Pseudomonadota bacterium. GTDB lineage: Bacteria > Desulfobacterota > Desulfarculia > Desulfarculales > Desulfarculaceae > Desulfoferula. The sequence continues at coordinate 28,772 of JAHJPG010000104.1, read as the reverse complement.
CCAAGGATCAGGTTGACGAGTTGTCGGGCCGGGGGGTTGGCCTGGACGCGGTCAAGAGCGGAGTGGAGAGCCTGCAGGGCCAGGTGCGGTTTAATTCCGCCGCGGGTCAGGGAACCAGCTTCACCATGATGCTACCCCTGACCCTGGCCACCACCAAGACCCTGCTCTTGTCGGTGGGGGCCACCACGGTGGCCATTCCGGCCAGCAGCGTGGAGAGAATTCACCTGATCCCCTCGGAGCGGGTGGGCAGCGTCGAGGGCAAGTCGGTGGTTGAACTGGGAGGCCGCACCCTGCCTTTGGTTTCCATGGCCCAAGTTTTGGAACTCTCTCCCGAGCACGCACCCGAGGCAAAGGATAAGATTGTGGCGGTGGCCATGGGTTTGGCCGAGCGTCGCGCCGCCTTCGCGGTGGATGGCCTGCGGGGCACCCAAGAGGTGGTGGTTAAAAACTTGGGGCGGCAGCTGAAAAAAGTTCGCAACGTGGAAGGGGCGGCGGTGCTGGGCAGCGGGGAAGTGATAGTGGTGCTTAACGTGGCCGACCTGCTGGCTTCGGCCCAGCGGGGAGCCTCGGTTTCCACCAGGGTCGCATCCAAGGATGTAAAAAAGGAAGCCCCCCTGGTTTTGGTGGTGGACGACTCCATCACCACCCGCACCTTGGAGAAGAATATCTTGGAAACCGCCGGCTACCGGGTGCGGGTGGCCAGCGATGGCGAGGAGGCCTGGGCCCTGGTGCAGCGCCATGGCTTCGACATCGTGGTCAGCGACGTGGACATGCCCCGTTTGGACGGCTGCGGTCTGACCGCCAGGATAAAGGGCGAAGAGCGCTACCACGACATTCCCGTGGTTTTAGTAACATCCCTGGACTCGGAGGAAGACAAGCTGCGCGGCCTGCGAAGCGGAGCCGACGCCTATATCACCAAGAGTGAATTCGACCAGGGCGACCTGCTGGGCACCATTGAAAGGCTAATCGGGTGAGGCGGCGATGACCAAAATTCTCATCGTTGACGACTCTTCCACGCAGCGGCAGCTGCTGCGCCAGGTTTTGTCGCAGGATCCCGATTTCGAAGTGGTGGGCGAGGCTGCGGATGGAGTGGAGGCCTTGAAACTCTGCCACGAGTTGCAGCCGGACCTGGTGACCATGGACATCCAGATGCCGCGCATGAACGGCTATGAGGCCACCCGCCGCATCATGTCCGAATCGCCCCGGCCCGTCGTGGTGCTCACCAGCTCCTTCAGCGACCGGATGCTGGGCATCAGCTTCAAGGCTTTGGACAATGGGGCCCTCATGGTATTGGGCAAACCCACCAGTTTGGCCATGACCCAGCAGGAAAAGGAACAGCTGTTGGGGCAGCTAAAGGCCATGGCCGGGGTAAAGGTGGTTAGACGCCGCTGGAACCGCCAGGTTCCCTTCAGAGAGTCCGGCGAGGTCCCGGCCGCCTCCCTGGCCCCCGCCGGTAAAAAGGTGGAGCTGATCTGCATGGGGGCTTCCACCGGCGGGCCGCCCGCCTTGCAGAAAGTTCTACAGGGGCTTTCCCCGCAGGCCACGCCTCCCATCGCCTTGGTGCAGCACATAAACCTGGGCTTCATGGATAGCCTGGCCCGCTGGTTGAGCGACACCACCGGATTCCAGGTGATGCCCGCCAAACCGGGGGTGCGTCTGCAACCGGGGATGGTTTTACTGGCTCCGGAAAATCGGCACCTGACGGTGTTCAAGGGAGGAATGGTGCGGTTGACCGAAGATGCTCCCATGGATGGTCACCGGCCTTCGGTCACCACCTTGTTCCGTTCGGCCGCCGTCTATGGGCCCTCGGCCCTGGGGGTGCTTTTCACGGGGATGGGCCGCGATGGAGCCCAGGGGCTGTTGGAGATGAAAGAGGCCGGCGCCTGGACCATCGCCCAAGACAAGGCAACCAGCGTGGTATTTGGAATGCCCGGCGAGGCCGTGGCCCTGGGCGGGGCCAGCGAGGTGCTTCCCCTGGATGCCATCGCCGGCCGTTTAAATTCGCTGTGCGCTCCTCCAAAGGGAGAGGGTGGAAATGGCAAGTGACCATGCACGGGAACGGGACCTTATGAACCAAGCAATAACGCGTCAATCAAATAATCCAGCCGAGAAGATTTTGTGCGTGGAGGACAGCCCCACCCAGGCGGCCCATATCAAAAACATCCTGACCACCCAGGGCTACCAGGTGGAAGTGGCGGCGGACGGGTATCAGTCCCTGGCCTTGGCCCGGGACATGAAGCCGGACTTGGTGGTGCTGGATATCATGTTGCCGGACATAGACGGCTACAGCGTTTGCCGGAAGCTGCGCTCACAGTCCGTGTCCTATATCCCCGTGCTCATGCTCAGCGCCCGCCAGGAGGTGGAAGACCGCCTGGACGGGCTGGAGGTGGGCGCGGACGATTATTTGCCCAAGCCCTTTGACGCACGCGAACTTTTGGCCCGGGTAAAGTCCTTGCTCAGGATAAAACGGCTCAACGACGACCTGCAGGAGAGGCTCACCGAGGCTCAGGAGTCTTTCAACGTATGGCGGCGGGTGGCGGTGACCGACCATTTGACCGGGCTGTACAACCGCCATTACCTGCAAAAAATGTTGCAGGAAGAGGTGGCCGTGGCCGCCCGCTATGGCAACCCTCTGTCCTGCATCATGCTGGACATCGACCACTTTCGAAACTTCAACAACCAGTACGGCCACCTGGTGGGCGACGAGGTGCTCAGGGGGCTAGCCGCCATCTTGGGGCGCGGCTCGCGCAAGTCGGACGTGATCGCCCGCTACGGCGGAGAGGAATTTGTGTTGCTCCTTCCCATGACTGATCTGGCGGCGGCCGCCAACACCGCCCGCCGGCTTTGCCGTGACGTGGCGGCTACTCCACTGGCAAGCGAAGCGGGAAATCTGCGGGTCACCATAAGCCTGGGGGTGGCCGGGCTGCCTGATCCGGATGTCAACACCCCGCTCAAGCTCATAGCCAAGGCGGACAGCGCGCTTTACCAGGCCAAGGCGATGGGTCGCAACCGGGTGGTGGTGATAGGGCCCGGCGATAGCGAGCCCCAAGAGTTCACGGAATGAGGATGCAGCCATGATCAGAGTTCTGGTGGTGGATGACTCGCCGACAACTTCGGAGTTGTTGATCCATATTCTTGACGCCGATCCCGAGATTACGGTGGTGGGGCGGGCCGCCGATGGTAACCAAGCGATTAAAATGGCACAAGAACTTAGTCCTGACGTGATCACCATGGATGTGGTAATGCCTGATATGGATGGAGTGGAGGCGACCAGGCGAATCATGTCTACCACGCCGGTGCCCATAGTGGTGGTCACCGCCCACGCCGACAGCGATGAACCTAGGGTCGCCTTCGAAGCCTTGAAAGCGGGCGCCTTGGAGGTGGTGGCCAAACCCGTGGACATGGGGCAGGACAACCAAGGCATTTGGGGGCAAAGCTTGGTGCTGACCGTGAAAGCAGTGGCCGGGGTGAAATTTTAGTGCTGAAGTTCTGGAGAGCGTTGAATAGCCATGCCTGAAAAGATGCACATACTGGTCGCCGAAGATAGCCCCACCCAGGCCATCAAGCTGGCAATGTTGCTTACAGACGCTGGTTACCTCCCCCAAGTAGCCAAGAACGGCCGGGAGGCCCTGGAGCTTCTGGAGCGCCAGCCGGCCGATCTGGTGATCAGCGACGTCATGATGCCCGAGATGGATGGATACCAGCTTTGCGCGGCCATCAAGGGCCACTCGTCCTTGAAGCAAATCCCCGTGATCCTGCTGACCTCCCTATCGGAACCGGAAGACGTGATAGCTGGCTTGGAAAACCAAGCTGATTATTACGTCACCAAACCCTATGACCGGCAATACCTTTTAAGCAAAGTCGCGTCCCTGCTCACCGGCCAGTACAAAGTGGAGACCAAGGGTGATAACCTGCAGGTCACCATCCAGGGGCGGCCCTACAGCGTATCGGCCAACCGGCGGCAGATGCTCAACCTGCTGCTGTCCACATATGAAAACGCGGTGCTGCAAAACCGGGAGTTGGCCCAGATTCGCGATGAGTTGGAGAAAACCAACCACCGCTTGGCCGACAACCTGGCAGAACTGGCCGCTTCGGAACAACGCTTCCGCAGCTTGGTGCAGACGGTGCCCGATATCGTCTACCGGCTGGACCCCCAGGGGTGCTTCACCTATATCAACGAGGCCATAGGCAGGCTGGGCTTTGAGCCGAGCGAACTCCTGGGGCGTCATTTCAGCTCCATTATCTATCCCTCCGAAGTGGCCGCCATCAGCCGAGAGCATGTTCTGCCTCGTCTGAAAGGGGTGAATACCGGCGACGTCGAGGCGCCCAAGCTCTTTGACGAGCGGCGCTCCGGCGAACGCAAGACCTCGGGCCTGGAAGTAAAGCTGCGCTGCAAGCACTCCGAAAGCTTCAAGCCGGGGCTGGTGGAATTGCTTGGCGATGATGTGGTGTTCGCGGAGGTGAGCAGCGCGGGCCTGCACGAAGAAAACGACTCGGACGGCAGTAGGTTTTTCATCGGCACGGTGGGGGTGGTGCGCGACATATCGGTGCGCAAGCGCATGGAAAGGGAGCTGGAGCTGGCCAACATCGAGCTGGAGCGCAAGGTGGAGGAGCGCACCGCCAAGCTGGGGGCCGTCAACATATCCCTGCAGAATGAGATCGCCGAGCGTAAGCGGGTGGAGCTAGACCTTCAGCAATCCCTGGAAAAAATAGAGAACGCCCAGGCCGAGGCCCGCAAGATGGAAATCCAACTGCGTCAGGCACAGAAGATGGAGGCCTTGGGCACTCTGGCCGGAGGCATAGCCCACGACTTCAACAATATCTTGTCGGTCATAATGGGTTATACCGAGATTGCCTGGGCTGATTCCAACACGGGCCACACTAATCCCGATGATTTGCAAGAGGTGATTAACGCCGCCAAGCGGGCCAAGGGGCTGATCAAGCAAATCTTGACCTTCAGTCATCGCATGGAGCCTGAGTTCAAGTCGGTGGACATTACTCAGGAAGTAGAGACCGTATCCAACCTGATCCGTAAAATCTTGCCCAAGATGATAGAGGTGCGCCTGGACTTGGCCGAGGAGGTGCCCCTCATAAACGGCGACCCCCACCAGATACAACAAATGCTGATGAACCTGGGAACCAACGCCCGCGATGCCATGCCCAACGGGGGCGAGTTGAGCATCTCCACCTCGGAACAAGAGGTGAGCAATATGCTCTGCAACGCGTGCTCCCATATTTTTTCCGGCAAATACGCGGTGATTTCAGTGTCCGACACCGGTACGGGCATGACCCCCGATGTGATTAACAGGATTTTCGATCCGTTTTTTACCACCAAGGAAGTGGGCAAGGGCACCGGCCTGGGCATGGCCGCGGTTTTTGGCATCCTCAAGGGGCACCACGGTCATATCACCTGCGAAACCCTGCCGGACAAGGGTTCGACCTTCCGTGTGTTTTTTCCCATCGACGGGCATCGCAAACCAACCGCACCGCCCGCGGAGGAACCACCGCAACTGACCAGCGGCCACGAAACCATCCTGCTGGTCGATGATGAAAGGCACCTCCTGACCATAGGCTCCTCCCATCTTTCCTCTGCTGGATACACGGTTTTGGAAGCCACCAGTGGTGAGCAGGCCCTGGACATCTACGCATCCCGGCAGCAGGAAATTGATTTGGTGATCTTGGACCTGAGCATGCCGGGTATGGGGGGGCAGAGGTGCCTGGAAGAGATCCTTGTTGTAAATCCCCTGGCCAGGGTGGTTATTTCTTCGGGATACGCCAGGGATGGAGAACTACGGCAGGACCTTTCCCTCAAGACCGCCGGCTTGTTGCCCAAGCCGTTCACCCGGGCCGAGATGCTGGGCGCGATGCGCAAAGCCCTGGACCAAAAATAGGCCTCCAGCACAAGCCGCTTCAATAACCCGGCCTTTCATGGCAAAATCAAGCAGTCCCCCCGCAATACGCCCAGGAGGATCTGCCTATGTTCCGCCGCTGTCTGACACTGCTGACGATCATGCTCGTGGCCTTTGCGGGCACTGCCTGCCGCGAGGCCCGCATGGCCGCGCCCGTGGAATTGGTCGCGGCCATACCGGCCTGGAATGTGGAGCAAACCATGGTCGCTGGCTGGGATGCGCCCTTCACATTCGGCCCTTACACGGTCAAGCAGATCAGGCGGGGGTGGACCAAAAGCAACGCCTGGGGATTCATGGGCTATGAGAGCTACCAAGCGGGCCAGTCCTATGAATACCTGTTGGACACGGGAGTAGCGGGCAAATCCTGGCACTGCAACTGCGCCGTCAACGTGAGGCAAAAGGTGTTAGAGGGAATGGTGGGCGAGGGTAAGCTCACCTGGGAGGTGGGCGCGGGCCAAAGCCTGGCCTGCTCCCTGCGCCCTCCCCGGGACAAACCGTGGCGGCTTGCCTTGGCCGCCTCGGGCGCCTCCAATGCGCCCATGCAAGGGGTCCTGGAAGGCCCGGGGTTAACCGTGCGGGTGCGCGGCACCGACAAGCTGGAAGGGACCACCATCCCCTTGAGCGAGCCCGTGGGCTACGTTTTCGCCGTCATGGGCGCCATGGATGGCACGGTGGGGGCGGTGCAGGTGATTAACAACGGGGTGTTGTGGCTGCCCGACTCGCCCCAACAGCCGGCCTTGGCCGCGGCGGCGGCGGCCCTGTTGCTCTACCAGGACATAAGCCGCAAGCCTTAGCAAAGGAAACCTCCATGCCCATTCGATTTGCCCAAAAGCTTAGAAGCCTGCTCTTTCCGGCTGGTGTGATCATGGCCATGGTGCTGGTCAATGCCTGCGGAGGCTCCTACACGGCCCCGCCGCCGGCCACGGCCGATCTGGGAAGCCCCATGGAGGTGCTCCGCCCGGGTGGGCAGGGCTGGCAGGACGGATTGGTCTTCGGCGGCTATAGAGTGCACGGCGTTCAGGGGGAGAAGCCGGTGCAAGAGGATTGGCGCTTTGTGGGCATGCCGGGCCTGGTGATGCGCCAGGCGGCCAGCTTCGTTGTCAGCGGCGGGGGTGGCGGGGACTGGTATTGCCGATGCGCCCTGGGAAGCGATCAGGGAGGCATGGACTTGAACATCGGCACCCTTTGGGGGCATGGTTTCACCCTGGACCCTAGCCGCCGCCAGGTGCTGGCCTGCATCATGGACCCAAGGCAGGGGGACAAACCTTGGCGCATGTCCATTTATTCCTTGCCTTCCAAGTGGCGCGATGCGGGCAAGGACCCCAACGCCGCCGGCGGCCTTAACGACGGGGCGGGCCTGACCATCCGGGTGCGGGGCAAAGGGGAGATGTCGGTGGAGGAAGTGGGTGGCGGCCGGCCTCCGGTGTATAAGTTCCTGGGCGACAACGGCGAACTGGCCCAGGTGCAGGTGAAGCCCCCCCAGCGGGTATGGCTGCTCCAAGGCAAGTTGCGCGCTCCCCTGGCCGCGGCGGTGGGGGCCATCCTGGTGGGCCACGGAGAAGGCCCCAAAAAATGACGAGAGCCTTTTAGTGCACCCGGGCTGAAACACGAAAAATCTCTTGCCCCTACATCTTGTTGTCCTTTGCGGCTCAACCTACTCAATATTGTGTTGCCGGTTGACTTGGCCCCCTTTTTTTGCTAATTTCGAGTGAACTCTAGCGTGGGGTGGCCATGAAGGTCCGGCGCCTGGACATCATTGGATTTAAATCATTTGCCGACCGCACCATTATGGACTTTCCCGAGGGTCTTTGCGCGGTGGTGGGGCCCAACGGCTGCGGCAAGTCCAATGTGGTGGACGCGGTGCGCTGGGCCTTGGGTGAGCAGTCGGCCAGGCAACTGCGCGGCCATAGCATGGAGGACGTGATCTTCAACGGGGCCGAGGGCCGCAAGCCCGCGGGCCTGTCCGAGGTCAACGTAGTCTTTGAAAACGACGGCAGCGTCACCGCCGAGCCCTACGCCGGGTTGAGCGAGATAATGGTGACCCGCCGGCTGTACCGCAGCGGTGACAGCGAATACCTTATCAACAAGATGCCCTGCCGTCTCAAGGACATACAGCAGGTGCTCATGGACACCGGACTGGGCAACCGGGCCTATGCCATCATCGAGCAGGGCAGGGTGGCCGCTTTTATCGAGGCCAAGCCCGAAGAACGCCGCTTGTGGGTGGAGGAGGCGGCGGGCATCACCCGCTTTAAAAATCAAAAAAAGGTGAGCCTGCGCAAGATGCAGGGCACCAAAGACAATCTTGCCCGTTTGCAGGACATTCTTTTGGAGGTCTCCACACAGATGGAGCGCCTCAAGCGCCAGGCCAAAAAGGCCCAGGCGCACAAGGAGTTGCGCGAGAATATCCGCGCTCTGGATCTGAACGTGTCCAGCTTCGAATACCGCCAGTACAGCCAGGAGATTTCCCAGGTTCGGGCCGAGGCCGACGCGGCGGGCACCAGCCTGGAGCTGGCCAACCAGCGCCTGTCCGGCCTGGAGGCCGACCTGGAGACCGCCCGCCTGGGGCTCTTGGAGGCGGAGGAGGAGATTCGCGACTCCGGGGCCCGCCGCCTGGAGGCCCAAGGGGTTATCCAAAAGGCGGAGAACGAGCTTATCCTCCTGGGCCGGGAGGTGGAAAACCTCAAGCGCCAGTCCGAGCGCCTGGAGGCCGAGCGGGCGGAGCTTAAGCGCGGCCTGGTCACCAACCAGGAAGAGCTTAACCGGGCCCGCCGGGTGCTGGCCGAGGCCGAGGGCCGCAGCCGCCAGAGCGATTTGGCCGTGGGCGAGGCCTCCCAGGAGGTGGCTCGCTGCCACGAGGCCCTGGGCGCGGCCGAGGAAGCGGTGGACCTGTCCAAGGCCGAACTGGTGGACGCCATGAGCCGCCTGAGCCAAATCAGGAACCGCCAGGGAGACCTGGAGCGCCGCCGCCAGGAGTTGGAGCGCCGCCGCCAGCAGCAGCAGGAGCAGCGCCGGCAACTGCTGGAGCAGGAGGCTATGGCCAGCCAAGCCTTGGGACAGGCTGGTTTCGAGGTGGAAAGCCTGCGCCGGGCCCAGGAAGAGGGGGCCCAGGAAGTTGCTCGGGCCGGGGCCCAACTGAAGCAGCTGGGCGAGGAGCTGGCCGCTCTGCGCCGGGAAGAGGCCCAGGCCACCCGTAGCCGCCACGAGTTGGACGCGGCGGTGAGCGCCCTGGCACTCAGCCTGGACTCCCATCAGTGGGCCGGGGCCGGGGTGCGCAAGGTGCTCAAGGCGGCCAAGGCCGGCGAGCTGCCCGTGCCCCTTCAAGGGGTTGTGGCCGAAAAGCTCAACGTGGAGCCGGGCAAGGAAGAGTTGGTGGAAGCCGTCCTGGGCCCGGACCTGCAAGCGGTGATCGTGGAGACGGGGGCCGAGGCCCTGGCCCTGGCCGCCTGGAGCGGGGAAAAAGGCCTGGGCCGTCTCCGGGTGGTGGCCTTGGAGGATTTAGTCTCCCAGGGGCAACAGGCTCCGGCCGGATCTCAAGCCCTGGCCGGCCTGGTGCGGCCGGAGGCCGGTTGCGAGGCCCTGGCCCATCTGTTGGGCGGAGCCGGCTGGTGCCCGGACTTGGAGACCGCCTGGCGGGCCGGGCGCACCTTGACCCCCGGCCAGGTGGTGGTCAGCTCCGGCGGACAGCGCCTGGACCGGCCGGGCCTGGCCACGGTGGGGCAAGGGGGCGGCGAGTCGATTTTGGCCCGGCGCAATGACCTGCAACAGCGGCGGGAGCAACTGGCCCAGGCCCAGGAGTTTGAGCAGATGGCCGCCCAGCGCCGCCGCGCCGCCGAAGCCTTCCTGGCCCAGGCCGAGCAGGAACGCGGCTCCCTGGCCGAGGAACAGCAGGCCCGGCAGCAGGAGCTGACCCAGCGGGAGCGGGAGTTGGCCAGGGCCGAGCAGGAGAACCAGGGCGCCCAGCGCCGCCTTCAGGCCTTGGAGTTCGAGGGCGGCGATACCGAGGGCGAGCTTGACCACCTGACCCAGGAGATGCGGGACCTGTCCCGGCAAAGCGGAGAACTGCAAGGCCGCGACCAGGAACTGGAGCAGGAGTTGGACGAGGCCCGGCAGATGTTGCAGGAGGCCCGCCAAGCTCTGGAGGAGGCCCGCCACCTGGAAAGCGAGGCCAAGCTGGCCGCCGCGTCCCTGAGCACCCAGACCCAGCAGGCCCAGCGTGAGGCCTCGCGGCTGCAACAGGACATGGAACGGGCCAGCGCCCGGGTGCTGGCCCTGGGCCGGGAACTGGAGCAGGCTGGGGAGCAGCTGAAAAACTGCCAAGAGCGGCGGGGCAAGGAACAAGAAGGCCTGGGGGGGCTTTACGCCGAATTGGACCGCCAGGAGAGCAGCCTCAAGCAGGCCCAGGAGGTGCTGGGCTACGCCCAAGGGCGCACCGCCCAATTGGAGGGCGAGCTAAAACGGGCCCGGGCCGAGCTGAAACAGGCCGAGGGGGTGGGCCAAGAGCTGGCCTGGCGGCTGCGCGAGTTGGAACTCAAGCGGGAGCAGGTGGCCGGGCAGGCCATGGAGCGCTGCCGGGTGGAGATGGCCGCCCATTACCGGGAGTACCTGCCGGAGGGCGCCTTTGATCTGGAAGGCGCCCAGCGCAAGCTGGAGAAGCTGCGCAAGCGTCTGAACAACCTGGGCCCGGTGAACCTGGAGGCCATCAGCGAGCACGCCGCCCTGGCCGAACGTCACGCCTTTCTCACCGCCCAGAAGGCGGACCTGGAAGTATCCCTGGAGGACTTGCGCTCGGCCATCCGCAAGATCAACCGCACCACCCGGGGCCGCTTCCTGGAAACCCTGGAGTTGGTCAACCAGCGTCTGGACGGGGTGTTCAAGGTGATGTTCGGCGGCGGCCAGGCCAAGCTGGCCCTGGAAGAGGGCACCGATCCCCTGGACGCGGGCCTGCACCTGCTGGTGGAATTGCCGGGCAAGAAGGTGAAAAACCTCGATGCACTCAGCGGCGGGGAAAAGGCCATGAGCGCGGTGGCGGTGCTTTTTGCCCTGTTCCTCATCCGGCCGGCCCCCTTCTGCATTTTGGACGAGGTGGACGCCCCCCTGGACGAGGCCAACAACGGCCGCTTCCTGGAGCTTCTGCAGCAGCTTTCCCGGCGCTCCCAGATATTGATGATAACTCACAGCCGTTCCAGCATGGAGATGGTCAACACCCTGTACGGAGTGACCATGGAGCAAAAGGGTGTGAGCAAGCTGCTGCGCGTTTCCCTGGAGCAGGGCGAGTCCCTGGCCGCCTAAGGCGCAAAGCCGGCGGGACCGGGCGCTGATTATAGACAAATGGATACGCCCTTGACGCCGGGGGCGGGGCTTATTAGATTTGCCGGGCGGGCCCAAGGGCCTGCCCGCGGTTTTTTAACTCAACCTTGAACGGATGCCATGTCGCTTTTCGGACGTTTTAAAAAGAAAAAGCCGGAGCAAGAGCCAAAGGAGCCCAACGCCGCCCAGAGCGAAACCACGCCGGAGCAACAAGACTCTCCCGGCGGCGGGGAAACTCCGCCCACAGAGCCGGCGGTTGTGGAAGCGGGAGAGGCCAAGGAGCCACCCGCCGCTTTGGATAGCCCAGAAATCCGCCAGCCGGAAATGGAACCCCACGCCCAGGAGCCGGCGCCCGAACCCGAGCCCCAGCCGGAGCCCGAGGATGAGCCCAAGCTGGGCCTCTGGGGCCGCCTGGGCCGGCGGCTCAAAAAAACCAAGGACAAAATCGGCGGCTCCATCGACCGAATCACCCTGGGCAAAAAAATAGACGACGACACCTTGGACGAGTTGGAAGAAGTGTTGGTCTCGGCCGATTTGGGGGTGGAGACCAGCCTGAAGCTCATCGAGCAGCTTCGGGGCCAGGTGGCCCGCAAGGAGTTGAACGACGCCGAGGCCCTGAAGCACGCCCTGAGAAAGGGCATCACCGAGGTTTTGCGCGACGCGCCCCAGGCTCCGGAGCGGGACAACCAGCCGCACGTGATAATGGTGGTCGGGGTGAACGGGGTGGGCAAAACCACCAGCATCGGCAAGATGGCCCATTATTTCAGCAACCAGGGCCGCTCGGTTCTTCTGGCCGCCGGCGACACCTTCCGGGCGGCGGCCAGCGAACAGCTGACCATATGGGCCGAGCGGGTGGGCTGCGATATCGTGGGCGGCCAGGAAGGGGCCGACCCCTCGGCGGTGGCCTTCGATGGCGTGGAGGCCGCCCTGAACCGTGGGCGCGACGTGGTTATCGTGGACACCGCCGGCCGCCTGCACACCAAGGTGAATCTTATGGAGGAGCTCAAGAAGATCCACCGGGTGCTGGGCAAAAAGTTGCCCGGCGCGCCCCATGAGGTGCTCTTGGTGCTGGACGCCACCACCGGCCAAAACGCCTTGCAACAGGCCAAGCTGTTCAACCAGACGGTTCCCCTCACCGGCTTGATCCTCACCAAACTGGACGGTACGGCCAAGGGCGGGGTGGTGGTGGCCATAGCCGGAGAGATGAAGCTGCCCATATGCTTTGTGGGGTTGGGCGAGGGAATACAAGACCTGCGGCCCTTTGAGGCCGAGGGGTTTGCCGAAGCCCTATTCTAGGGCGGCAAGGCCGGGCAAAAAAAGGGGAGGGCTGCAGCCCTCCCCGGTTGTTTTTTAGCGGACGCGGCCGTTAGATTTTGCAGGTCTTGATCATCTCGCAGATGTTGTCGCAAACATCCACCACCCTAAGAATGCCCACCACCTTGGTACCCTGGCGCACCAGCACCGAAAGCTTGCGCCCCATGACCAGCATGTGAGCGGCATGGGCCAAGGAGGAGTTTTCGTCTATAAAATCGTCATCGGAAATGGGGCGCATGGCGTTTTTCACCAGGATGTTGGAGGCCCGGGAGCACAGCAAATCCCAGGGGTCGTCCCAAAGCTCCTCCTTGTCCACCATGGATCGCATGAACTCGGGGCTGAGGCCGAAGTGAGTTAAGCGGTCGAAGTCGGCTATCTTGCGGTATTTAGGCTCCAGAGCTTGCAGCAGGTCCCAATGAGACACCTTGCCGATTACATGACCGTCGTGGTCCAAAACCAAAACCGCACGATGTTTGAACTTGGAAGCCCTGGCATTATCCCACGATTTTTCCAGAGCCTGCACTGCCTCAAAAAGCGTGGCGTCCTGCGTAATGGTGGCATATTCCCCAAGAGGCACCATGATTTCTTTGACGCTTTTGGTTTTCATAACAGCCCTCTTCTTTCGCCATATCTTTGCCGGTGGGGCCCGTGTTTCGCCCCACCGACGGTATTGCTTATAAGTTTAGGGTCGCACCCTGTGGGTTTTAAGGCAACTCCGCTATTTGGGCATGGTTCCTGACTGCATAGCCTTGGTAGCGGTCTCCAGGATGCCGTCGGGGAAGCCCACAATGTTGTAGATGACCATGAAGCCGATAACCCAGACCACCAGCATGCATATCACCCACAGCACGAAACCATACTTCAGGAAGTCTACCGGATGTATGACCCGCTCTCCCGTGTCCGGGTACATGCCCAGGCCGTAGACGATGGCGTTGTTGGGAGTACCCACGATGAGGAAGTGGGCGAAGCTGGTGGCAAAGGCCACGGCCAGGCCCACGGCCCAGGGTTCGCCATGCACCCCGGTCATCAGGCCCATGGGGATGGCGATGGGGCCCAAGAGGGCGGTGGTGCCGGCATCGGACATGAAGTTGGTCATCAGGCCCGAGAGCCCGCTCATGCCCACCCACAGGCCGAAGCCCTTGGACATGCCCACCGAGCTGAGTGCTTCCAGGAAGGTCTGGGCCAGCCACATGGCCGCGCCGGACTCCTTGAGCAAGGCGCCCAGGGTCAAGGCGCCGCAGTACATGAACCAGGCGTCCCAGGAGATTCCGTTCAGGATTTTTCGCCATTCGGTGGTGCGGAAGATAACAGGTATAAGAAGGGCCAGCAGGGCCGGTCCGCCCAGGCCCATCTCCTCGCCGCCGAAGATCCACAGGACCAGGATGAGCAGGAGCATGCCGAAGGTGACGTACTCGGCGTAGCTCATCTTGCCCATCTTGCGGGTCTCGTCCTTGATGGCCGCCAGGCCGGGGGTCAGGTCCTTGGTTTTGATCTTACGGCCGAACAGCAAGATCATATACACGGCCACCAAGAAGCCCATGATGGGCACTATGGGCAGGCCGTAGGTCATCCAGGTGAAGAAGTCCATGGGCACTTTGTACTCGGACCAGAAGCCCATCATGATCACGTTTCGTCCGCCGGCCGCCGGGCTGCCCACCCCGCCCACGTTAAGGGCGAAACACAGGGAGAATAGCAAAAACTTGGCCAGGGCCGGGTCATGGGTAATCCGTCCCCCCTGGCTGTTGGCCGCCACCGACCCGTAGTAGACCGCCATCATAACCGGAGTCATGAAGGCGCACATGGCATGGGCCGAAATGAAACTGCCCACCACGGCCATGGAGATGCACAGCACGAAGACGGGTACGTAGAAGCCCTTGGTCCAGCCCAATAGCCAGGCGGCCAAGCGTTTGTGCAGCCCCACGTCCACCACCGCCACGCCCATGGCCAACACGCCCAGAAGGAACATGGGGGCGTCGCCGGCAAATGACTTGCCGATGGACTTCATGGGCAGCAAGTGGAGGAAATAGGCCAAGATGGGCATGAGGAGGCCGGTGAGGCCGATGGGGATGGCCTCGGTGGCAAAGAAAATGACCGCCATGGGGATGATGCCCAGCACCACCATGGTCTTATGGGCGGCGTCCTGCAAGTTGTGGGCGATTTCCCAGGAGATCATTTTTTTGGCGAAGCCGTACTTTTCTACGATTTGGATTACGCTGTCCGGGGTCGGCAGGACAAATCCCACCAACAAAAAAATGGCTACACCAATACCGAGCCACAAAACCCGGCTTTTCATGCTGCCTTCAGGGCTGCCATGACTGTCGTGATCGTGAGACATAAGATAGCGTCCTCCCCTCCTAAACGCCAAAGCGAAAGGGCGCGGGGGATTAATTGGGCCAAATATTAACCTAGTTAAGTCGCCGTCTGATGGAGGGGAAAACGACTCTCCTGCAGGCGGCGGGCCAAGCGTTCAAGGTTTATTAGCACAGGTTGGGGTAAGACTTAAAGAAAAAAGTAACAAGGTTTGTGACACTTTAGTTGTAAAATGCAACGACACCTTGGGCCTAAAACGTAAGGTTTAAGTGGGCACCACCACCGGTGGCCTTAGCAGCAGCTCCACGGCGTCCCGGGCGGTGTCGGCCAGGCGCGGATGGGTGTCTTGCAAGCTGATGAGCTGCCGGAGATTGTCGGCGGTTCGATAGATCAACTGGGCGATGTCGCCTTCGGCTCCGCCGTAGAGCGTCACCACCTGGTCGAAATCGACCATCTGGCACCAGGCGTAGATGGCCGCGGCCGCGCGGTATGGCAAAACCGGTGTGGCGAAGCCCCATTGGCTGAGGCGGTCCATCATGGGGTCGAGGGATTGGCGCAAGCCGGCCAGGGCGGCCCGGAGGCGGCGGTCCAGGGCCGGGGTGAACTCCGGCTCTCGCTCGTCCACGAAAAGGGCCAGTATGGCCGCCAAGAGCACCGGGTCCTGTTGGGGCAAGGAGCCTTGCCGGATGGCCTCGGCGATGAGCACAGGTTGGTCCAGGCGCAGTTGGCTGGCCCAGAGGCCGTCGGGGGTTAAGCGGCCTTGGGGATCGGCGAAACCCTCGGTTCGCAGGAATTCCAGGTGGCGAACGAAGTCGAACCAAAAGGCGTGGCTCTGATCCGCCACCTCGGCCAGTTGCTCCTCGGCTTGGTCCAGAAGGCGGCTCAGGCCATTTTTGCCCTCCAGGCATTGTTCCCGGGCCGGGCAGGAAGTGCAGACTAGCGAGTCCAACTCGTTGTCCACCGCGCCCAGACGCTCACTCAACTCGGCGGTTTCCCGGGCGGCCAAGTTTTCTATCTGGGGTGCGCCCAGGGGGGTGGGCCGCCGGGGAGTTTGGCGCACCACCGCCTCGGCCAGGGCCCTGCCGCCACCAGTCTGGGGGAGGGTGAGCTCTTCCTGGAACACGCCGGCCACTTCTTCCAGGCCGATGAATTCCAGGCGGGGCCGGCCTCGCATCAAGCGGCGCTCTTGCTCCAGGTTGACCGCCAACACCCCCCGTCCATCGGGGCTGTCCTCCCGGCGCAGCACGGCCCAGGCCGCGCCGTACATATCCATCAAAACCCGCCCCCTGGTCAGGGAGGCCCACATTCCCGCGTCCCTGGAGCTGCCTTCCTTTTGCAACCGCTTGCGCAGGCGCTCCAACTGGCGGTGACGGCGGCGGCGCACCACGGCCTCTTCCGGCCCCGGACATTGAGAGCCGGCCAGTTCCCGGGCCAGGGCTTTTAGCACCCGTTGCGGCCCGGCCTTGGTGCGGGGCTGACCATGGGTGCGCTCCAGGCGCTGGAAGGTGGCCAGGGACATGCCCAATAGTTGCTTGACCTCCGCCGGCCGCTGTGAGAGCAGCAGGTTGAGCGCCATGGAAAAGTTTATGGAGAGCTGGCTTTCTATTGGCTCGGGCTCGGCGTCCAGAAGGGCCGCCGTCAGGGGCACGTCGTTGAAGGGTCCGGGCACCACGCAGGCAAAGCCGATGTTGTCCATGCCCCGCCGCCCGGCCCGGCCGGTCATCTGCAACAGTTCGGTGGCCTTGAGCTCCACGAACTCGCGGCCGTTGAAGCGGTCGCTCTGGGTGATGACCACGGTGCGGGCCGGGAAGTTGACCCCCGCGGCCACGGTGGAGGTGCTGAAGATGGCCCTGAGCAGGCCCTGCTGCATGAGCCGCTCCACCAGCAGTTTCCACAGGGGCAGGTGCCCCGCGTGATGGCTGGCCGCCTGCACCGCCCGTATCTGCTCGATCTGGGCTTGGCCCCGCATGAAGGGATAGTGCTGAATCCAGGCGTCGATTTCCTGGTTGAGCCGCGCCACCCGCTCGGGATCGTGGCTCAGGTGGGCCGTGGCCACATGGTCCAGAGCCGCGTCGCAGTCGGAGCGCGACTTCAGAAAGAAAATGACCGGCAGCAAGTCGGCATGGTCCAGGGACTGAAGTATGCGGCTGAATGGCGGCAAAAGGTTGCCCTGCCAACGGGAGCGCTCCTTGCCTTGGGTCTCCACAAAGTGACTCACCTTGGCGAAAAGGCCTCGGGTGGTCTTGAGCGGGGTCAACTCGCCGTCCGGCATCAGAAACAGAGGATAAAGGGGCACCGGCCGCTGGTCGCTGAGAACCGTGGTGCAGGGTTCGTCGCGCACGAAGTTGAGCCAGCGGGCGATCTGGGCCGCGTTGGACACCGTGGCCGAAAGAAGCAGCAGGCGCACCCGCACCGGCAGGTAGATGATCACCTCTTCCCACACCACCCCACGGTCCGGGTCGCCCAAGAAATGAGCCTCGTCCAAGACCACCAGCCCCGCGTCCAGGTCCGTGCCCCGATGCATGGCGTCGTAGAGCTGGTTGCGCAGAATCTCCGTGGTGCCCACGATCAGCGGCGCGCCCAGGTTTTCCTTGCGGTCGCCGGTGAGGATTCCCACGTTTTCCCGCCCGAAGATCTCGCCGAACTCAGCCAATTTGGCGTTGGACAGGGCCTTCAGGGGGCTGGCGTACCAAGCCCTCTGCCCCTGGGCCAGGGTCCGGGCGATGGCCTGCTCGGCGATCCAGGTCTTGCCGCTGCCGGTGGGGGCGCTCACCACCACGTCCTGCCCGGCCAAAAGCTCCACTGCTTCGCTCTGGAAAGGGTCGGGCTTAAAGGGGGTGTCCCCGGGTACGCCCACGTCGGACAGCACGGGCTTTAGTCTTGGGTTGACCCTGGGATTATAGGGCGTGGTTTCCGTCTGCGGGGTGCGTGGTCGGCGCGCGCCGGCGCGTGGCGGGGTGCGTCTTTTGCTCGGTGGTCGCTTACTCAAAAAATTCTCCCGGCTAAAGCCATCCTAGCGCAAGGTTCACTTGGGCGGCAATGCCTTGGATGCAAAACAAGGGCGTGAATCATGCCGGCTCACGGTAGCCGGTGATGGCGTCCAACTCGTCTTTGAGCCGGTTAAGTTCATCCTCCAACTCCTGCCGAGCCGCTTCAAACTCTTGGCCTTTGATATCCGGCGGGTAGCGGAACTCTCGCCCCGCGTTGAATATCACCTTGGCGAAAGGTTTGGGAATCATGGTGCGGTCCCAGGAGTTCTTTAACACCCACACTCGCTTGGCCGACCACATCATGGGCACCAAGGGCAGGCCGGTCTGGGCGGCCAGGGCGATCATGCCCTTTTTGGCCACGTAGCGCGGACCCCGCGGTCCGTCGGCCACGGTGGCCGCATAGCGGCCCGGTCCGGCTTTAAGATAATCGGCCATCTCCTTGAGGGCGGCCATGCCCCCCCGGCTGGAGGAGCCCCGCACGGGCACTCCGCCCATTATGGCCAGGTAGCGCGCCAGGTATTCCCCATCCCGGGAGCGGCTGATCATTATGGCCGGATGCTTGGGCCCGAAAAAGTAGAGGGAGAAGATGGCCCCCCGGTGCCAGGTGATCCCTATGCCCGGCCGGCCCTGGTTGAAGTATTTTTCCACCAAGTCGGAGCGCCGAAGCTCCACCCGGCAGGTGCGGAACATGGCGCGCACCAAGCGGGCGGCCAACTGGGACACCAGCCAGAACTTGAAGCGCTCCCAGGGGCTATAGGGCTGGCTGGCTGGCAAGGTTAAACTCCACTAATGTTCAAATAATGTTCAAGTCGGATTATGCCTGCCATGCCTCTTGCCCGCAAGCCAAGCAATGGGCTGGCGAACACGGCATAAAAAAAATTGGTCCGCTAACTATTCATAATAATGGCAACCAAACTTTCCACCGGCTCCGCGACGAGGCATTATAAGTATCAACTCTTGATGGGAAAGCCTTGAGACAACCACCGCCGCGGCCCGGTTTAGCTCCACCAGCCCAGGCCCCAGGCGGCAGAAAAGGCCCCGCCCACGGCCAAGACCGTGGCTACCTGCATCAGACGCACGCATTGGGCCGCCTGGGCCTCTCCGGTGGGGCCTCCCGCCGGGTTGATCCAGGGTTTGTCGACCAATTGGCCGTGATAATAATTCGGTCCGCCCAGGCGCACCCCCAGGGCTCCGGCCGCCGCCGCTTCGGGCCAGGCGGAGTTGGGGCTCTTGTGAGCCCCATGATCCCGCAGGGCGGCGCGCCATGCCTCGCCGGCATCCAGGCCCAGCAGGGGGCAGGCCGCCACCAAGAGCAAGGCGCTGAACCGGGCGGGAACCCAGCCTACCAAGTCGTCCAGGCGCGCCGCGGCCCAGCCCAGGTCCCGGTAGCGCTCGTCGCGGTAACCAACCATGGAATCCAGGGTGTTGACCGCCTTGTAGGCCACCGCCCCCACCGGGCCCAGCAGGGCCAGGTACAGCAGGGGGGCCACCACGCCATCGTTGAAGTTTTCGGCCACGGTTTCCACCACCGCGCGGCGCACCCCCCGCAGGTCCAGGTATTTGGTGTCCCGGCCCACGATCATGGAAAGGCGCTTGCGGGCCAACTCCAGTTCATGTCCGTCCAGGGCCGCCAGCACCGAGTGGGCCTCGCGCCACAACTGCCCGGCGGAGAGGCACTGCCAACTCAGGAGCAGGGACAACAGCCAGGCCAACGGCGCGGCCACCGCTCCGGCCAGCCACAGAGCCAGGCCGGCGGCCAGGGAAAAGCCGCCCACCACCAAAAGCACCAACAACAATCCGGCCATGCGCAGGCCAAAGGGGGAAGAGGCCACTGAGCGCAGTTGGCCCTCCAGCCAAGCGATTGACCGGCCCATGTAACGCACCATGTGAGGCCAGGAAGGCGGATCGCCAAGCGAAGCGTCGGCCACGGCCGCAATGGCGATAATCCAGGCCCCAATCATGGGGCTTTTCCTTGAAATCCGAGGCCGGTTACTCTATCTGCCTGACCTAAAAACACGTCATCCTCTGGGCGGTAGTTTGTTTTGGCGCGGAATTGCCTAGGATCAATAGATTGTGGAGTCTAGTTCAAAATTGGTTGCGCCGCAAGTTTCTTGGAAAAAATGATATCTGTTCGCTTAAAAGGGATCTGCGCACATTCGGAGGCCGCACAGAAAACACCATTCAATTGTTAGGGCTTATTGATGGTTAAAATATTTTGAGGTAAATATATGCAATCAGAAAATCACTAAACAAAAATATAATTATGTTGTAATTACGGCTTGACGTAAGGCGAAAATAGCCTGTATATATTATGAATACTCAATCAATTATTTGTCAGATGTCAACTTAATCTATAAAGGAGAAAAGACGTGGCAAGAACTTCTCGTTGGAGCGAGGCCGACCGTGCCAAGTTGCTTAAAATGGTTAAAAGTGGCGTCTCCGAACAGGAGATTCGCGGCAAGTTGCAAACCAAGGGAGCCAAGGCCGCCCTGCGCGACATGACCGCCGTTGAGTTTGCCCAGCAACTTAAGCAAGCCATGGTCGAAGCCGGGGACATTAAGCAGGAAACCCGCAAAAAAGAAAAAGCCCAGGCTGTTTCTTACAAGGTCACCAACACCGGCCGTCTTACCATCACTGATTTCAGTGAAATAACCGGCGCCAAGGAAGGCGCCTCCTTCAGCTTGGAAAAACCGCGTGGCCGTTCCAACGCCTGGCGTTTGGTGCCGGTGGACTAAGCTAATTAGCTCTTGCGCCGCGTCTGACCAAAGGTAGGGCAATTAAATTTCGTCCTTGATGTCCCTAGTTGGGTACGCATTGCCGCCGGGCCGTATGGTGTTTAACAAGTAAAACAAAATCGGTTTATAGCCGCGGCGGAAATTGTAGAAGATTATCAACCGGCGGTCCGCCCGGACCGCCGGTTTTTTATGGTTGGAATCCATGCCGGTCCAGTTACAAGGCCAGGCGCGGGGCGGCTGGCTTTTAAAACTCATGGTAAGCATGGGAGTGGGGCTTTTGCCCGGCCCCCATGGCACCTATGGTTCGCTTTTAATCGCCGGCCTGGGCGCGTTGTGGTTGGCCAAGGGCGGGGTATTGTCCGGCTGGGAATACGGGGCCTTGGTGGCGCTAGTGTCCCTGGTTTCGATTTTTCTCTGCCACTTGGCCTTGCGCGGCAAGGTGTTCGGCGACAAAGAGGACCCCGGCCAGATAGTGATCGACGAAGCCGCGGGCATGCTCTTGGCCATGTACGGGATAGCCTCCTTGGGCTGGGAGCTATTGGCCGCCCTGGCCTTTTTTCGCTTTTTCGACATCGTCAAACCTCTGGGGGTGGATGCGCTGCAAAGGCTGCCCGGGGCCTGGGGGGTGGTGGCCGATGATCTCTTGGCCGGCTTCTACGCCATGTTGGCCTGGCGGCTGTTGGCCTGGTTGCTGGTTTTAGGAGGGCTTTAGGGGGCGTCCAGGATTTCGGACACCTTTACCAGTGTCGCCTGCCGGCGCAAGCGGGGAGCCCAGTATTGTAGCGCCTTGATGGTTTCCGGGTGTGGATGGCCGATTGCCACGGCCCGACCCCTTTTCCGCGCCAGGTTGAGCAGCCGCTCCATCTGGCGGTCGATGGCCTCACGGCTCACCTGGTGATCCAGAAACACGTCGCGCCGGCCAGTGCGCAGGCCCAAGCGCCGGGCGGTGGCCAAGCCTTGGGAGTCCGGGCTGGTGAAGCTGTCCAGGTAAAACAAATCCCGTTTTTTTAGTTCGAGCAGCACGGGTTCCAGAAGCTCTGGGCGGAGGCTGAACTCAGAGCCCATGTGGCTGTTCACCCCCGCCGCATGGGGCACTCTGGCCAGGTTGTCCCTGAGCGTAGCGAGCAGCACATCCCGGGGCATGCCGCAGAGCAAGGCCCCGGGGCCGGGATCGCGGCCGGGGTATCCGCGGGGCTCCATGGGCAGATGGAGCATCACCTCCAGGTTATTGGACCGCGCCAGGCGGGCCACGGCCTCGGCTTGGGCGGCGTGGGGAAGGATGGACAGAGTCAAAGGCAGGTTAAGCGCCGCCAGACGGGTGGCCGGGGCCAGGCCGTGGCCCATGTCGTCTATTATCAAGGCTATCCGGGGGATGGGGGGCCGGCTGGCGGTGGCGTCCTGTTGGGGCGCCTGCTTCACCGGTTGGGCGGTGGGCTTGGCCTTGGGGGCTTGAACTGCTTTTGGGGTGGGCCGCGGGGGCACGGGAGGCTGGGGCCCCGGACCGCCCCACCACAGGCCCAGTAAGAATGCCAGGCTCACCACCGCCGCCCCCAGGGCCCAAAGGGCCCTGCGGCGGCGTGAGGAACGCCTGGAAGGCGTTTTGCGCGGGGTCACTGTTTTTTGACGGCGCCGGAGTCCTTGGCTTTTGTCAGGCCCTCGTGGCCGGAAAAGATTTGCCAGGCTTTGAGCAGGTCCAGGGCCCGCACCATTTGATTGTCTTGTTCCAGACGGTCTTTGGGATAGTGCAACTTATCCTGTTTGGTCTTGTCCTGTTCCTTGTCCTGGGGCGGTTCGGCCTTGGCTGGCTTGGCGGGCTCTTCCTCTCCCTCGGGGGCGATGGCCCCTTGCAGGTCCTTTTCGCTCAGGCCCTTGTTTTTTTTGTCGGTCTTGGCGGCGGGAGCGGGCTGCTTGAAGGGCACCACCAGGTCCGGGATGATGCCTTTGGCCTGGATGGCCCGGCCGCTGGGGGTGTAGTAACGCGCCGTGGTCAGCTTGAGAGCGCCCTTGTCTTCAAGAGGCAGAATGGTTTGCACCGAGCCCTTGCCAAAGGTCTGGGTGCCCAACACCATGGCCCGGCGGTGGTCCTGCAAGGCGCCGGCTACGATCTCGCTGGCGCTGGCCGAGCCCTGGTTGACCAGCACGATGATGGGATAGTTGCCTGCGGTCATGCGCGGAGTGGCCCTGAACACCATCTCCTGGCCAGCGTCCCGGCCCCGGGTGGAAACGATCAGTCCGTTGTCCAGGAATTGGTCGGACACATTCACCGCCTCGGTGAGCAGTCCACCGGGGTTGGTTCTAAGGTCGATTATCAGTCCCTTGAGTGGCACTTTTTGACTTTGCAGCTTTTTAAGGGCCGCTACCAAATCATCGGTGGTGTTTTCCTGGAAGTTGGCCAGGCGGATCAGGCCGTAGC
Source organism: Pseudomonadota bacterium (assembly GCA_018819925.1). Taxonomy (GTDB): domain Bacteria; phylum Desulfobacterota; class Desulfarculia; order Desulfarculales; family Desulfarculaceae; genus Desulfoferula. Next base: position 5,794 of record JAHJPG010000104.1, on the reverse strand, counting down.
CGTCTTCGATGATATAGGAGCGCACACTCTTGATGGGGATGGTGTCGCGAATAATTTCGATTTCCTTAAAATTGCTCTGACCCTCCCGCAGTATGGTGAGCACCACCTTGGTGCCCTTGGTTCCCCGAATGACCTTTACCGCGTCCATGAGGGTCATGCCCTTGGTCAGTTTGCCGTCGATCTTCATTATACGGTCGCCGGCCTCAACCCCCGCCTTGTAGGCCGGGGTGCCCTCTATGGGCGAGACCACGGTGAGAATGCCGTCACGGGTGGTGAGGACGATACCCACCCCGCTGAAGCTGCCCTTGGTTTCTATTTGAAGCTCTTTGAACTCTTCCGGGGTCAAATAGGACGAGTGAGGGTCCAGGCTGCTCACCATGCCTTTGACCGCCTCGGTTAGCAACTCATCGGGGGTTTTTTTCTCCACGTACTTTTTTTGGATCTGTCCCATTACCTCGGTAAGCAAACGCATGCGGCTGTAGTCCGCGTCGCTGGCCGCCTGGGCGGGCTGCTGCTGAAGCTGAGGCAGATAAATGGTGAGCAAGGCCAAGATGGCCAGCAGGAAAAGACTGAAACGTAGCGCACGGCCTGGCATATACGCCTCCCCCGGGCATGGTGTGACTTTAAGAGCTAAAGGTAGCGGTTAGGGCCTAACGGGTCAATAGTCCAGACGCAACCATCGGCGGGGGTCCTCCGCCTTGGTTTCCAGGCGAACCTCAAGGTAGAGCAGGCCCCGGGGACCCAGGTTGCCCACCATTTCGCCGGGGCCGATGCTTTGGCCCGTTCCCACCGCCATGGAATCCAGATGCCCCAGTACGGTATGCACTTTTTCCCCGTGATCGAGCACGACCACCTTGCCTAAGTGGCCAAGTTCACCGGCAAAAGCCACCCGGCCGGCCCATGGGGCCCGCACCGGAGCGCCGGCGGCCGCCTGCATGGTGACGCCCGGCTGGCCGCCGTCCATGGACCGCTTTAGCACCTTGCCTTGCACCGGGGAGCTTAGGTGCCCCCTGGCCTCGCGCACACCGGGCATGGGGCGCGCTTGGCCGCCGCCGGCCAAGGGAGGCAGGGCAAAGGCCCGGGCCAGGCGGGCCTCGGCCTCCTGCAAGGCGGCGATGCGTTCTATGAGCATCTGCCGTCTATGATCCAGGTGCCCCAACAATTGGCTGCGTTGGCGGTGCAGTCCTTCCAGACGGCGGCGGGTGGCGTCGATGCTGCCGCGCACCTCGTCCATCTGGTTCTGCTCCAGAGCCAAGTTGCCTTGCACCTGAGACAGTCGCCGGCGGGCGGTTTTGAGGTCGTCCAGGCGCTGGTGCTGACCGGCCAAAAGCCAGGTGATGGCCTGGGAGCGGCCCAGCACCTGGCGATGGTCGCGCGCCGAAGCCAACAGGCCGAAGTCTCCCTCCACCCCCAATAGGTACAAGGCGCGCAGCTGCTGGTAATAGCGCCGTCGCAGGGAATCCAGGCGGGCCCGCAGATTGCTCTCCTCGGCTTTGGCCCCTTCAAGGCGCTCGTCCATTTCCCGTTGCCGCAGGGCCAAGCGGTGGGCTTCGCGCTCTTCACGGGCGATGTTCTCCTCCATCTCGGCCAGCTCGCCTTGCAGCCGGGCCGTGGCCTTCACCGCCTGGGTCCACTGGTCCAGCAGGGTCACCAGGCGGCCTTTAAGCTCCTGGCGGGCTTGTGCGGCGCTCTGGGCCCGCGAATGGCATGGGGTCAGCACTATGAAAACGGCCAGGGCGGCCAGGATCAGTCGTGCCGGGCGCCTCACTGCACCTCACGCGAGTGCAGGCTGCGCCCCACCCCCAGGAAGCCGCCCAGCAAGCCGGAGACCACGGCCAGGGCGCCCAGGGCCAAGGGCAACAGGGGAGGGAAGGCCAAGACCTGGCTCAGGCGCAGGCCCCAAGGAAGGGCGTCCGGGGCGGCCAGCAGGGCGAACAAGCCCCAGAGCAAAAGGCTGGCCAAGGCGGCGGCCACTAGGCCCTGAAAGACCGCCGCCAACAGAAAAGGCCCCCGCATGTAGGAGCCGCTGGCTCCCACCAGGGCCATAAGCTCCAGGTCCCGCCGGCGCACATGCACCGCCAGGCGCACCGTGTTGCTGGTGACCAGCACCACCCCCAGGAACAGCAAAATCCCCAGGGCCACTGCCAGTTCTCCTCCGGCCCGCAGGGCCCGTTCCAGGCGCTGGAGCCATGGGCGGCCGCTGACCACGTCGCTGACTCCGGCCATGTTTTTGATGTGGGCGGCCAATTCCGGCGGGGTGGACTGCTCGGGGGTCAGCACCAACTCCACCGCGTTGGGCAGAGGGTTGACCTCCAAGTCGTCCAGAAGATCGGCCTGGGGCCCCAGCTGGCGGCGGAAGCGTATCAGGGCCTCCTCCTGGCCCACGTACTGGGCGGAGGCCACTCCGGGCAGGCGGGCCAACTCGGCGGCCAAGGCCTTGCCGTCGTCGGCGCTGGCTTCGGGGGCGATGACCACCAGCAGGGTGGGGCCGGTCAAAAGCCGGCCCGCCGCCTGGCTCAGATTGAGGCACAGGGCCAGGTAGGCACCCATGATGGCTAGAGCCACGGCCAGGGTGCTGATGGCCACCCCTTGCAGCCAAAGGTCCTCGCTCATCTGGCGCAGGGCGCGCCCCAGGATGCCCCGCCGGCTCACGCAGTCTCCTCCAGGCGGCCGCGGTCCAGATGCACCACCCGCCCCCCCCGCACCAGACTGAGCAGGGTGGGGTCGTGGGTGGCCACCACCACCGTGGCCCCACCCACGTAGTCGCCCACCAAAAGGCGCATCATGGCCAGGGCGTTGTCCGGGTCCAGGTTGCCGGTGGGCTCGTCAGCCAAGATCAAATCCGGTCCCGGAGCCAGAGCCCGGGCCAGGGCCACCCGCTGCTGCTCACCGCCGCTGAGGGTGTCGGCCGGGGCTTGGGCCAGGTGAGAGAGCTTGACCTGCTCCAACACCTCAGCCACCCTGTGGGCCACGGTGCGCCGGTCCAGGCCGGCCACCTCCAGGGACAGGGCCACGTTTTCAAACACGCTGCGCCGGGGCAGCAGGCGAAAGTCCTGAAACACCAAGCCCAAACGGCGGCGAAGAAGGGGCAGGTGGCGCGGGGCCAGCCGCCCCAGGTCGGTGTTCCCCACCAGCACCCGGCCGCGGCTGGGCATTTCGGCCCCGTAGAGCAGGCGAAGCAGGGTGGTCTTGCCCGCCCCGGAGTGGCCGGTGAGGTAGACAAACTCGCCGGGCGCCACGTGCAGGCTCACCCGCTTTAGGGCCGGTTCGTCCCGGTGGGGATAGGTCTTGCTGACTCGCTCCAGCCGGATCATGGCCAAAAACCGCGGTCAGGGGGCGGCGGTTGCTTCAAGTTAAGGCCGGCCAACCCCCGTCCCATGGACCGCTGCAAGCCAGCCTCGGCCACGTTGAAAACGGCCAGGGCGTCGTAGTAGCTTCTGCGGGCCCGGGACAGGAGAACCTGGGCGTCCAAAAGCTCGGTATTGGTGGTCAGCTGCTCGCGGTAGCGCTCAAAGGTGATGCGGTAGTTTTCCTCGGCCTGCTTGACCCCGACGGTGGCGGTGGCGATGTTGGCCTGCGACTCCAGCAAATAGAGGATGGCCTCCTTGACCTGAAGACTCACTTCGTCCTCGATGTCGCGCTTCACCGCTTCCAGGCGCCGTTTGCCGGCCCGCTGCTGGCTGGTTTGGTGCATGGTGCGGCCCCACTCCCAGAAAGACCAATCCAACTGGGTGGCCACCACCCAGTCGGTGGTGTCGTAGTATTCGCTGCTGCCCATGGCAGGCGAGTCGCCGGTGAAGATGTAGTCGGCCTTGAGGTTCACCGAGGGCCAGTAACCGCTCTGGGCCATGCGGATGCTCTGGTCCGCTTGCTGCAGCTGTAGGTTGATGGCCTTTAGCTCGGGGCGCTCCACCTGGGCCACTTGGCGGGCTCGCTCGAAGTCGGTGTTCACGGGGTAGGATTTCAGGATGTCCTGCACCCTGAGGCGGTGCTCCACCGGCAGGCCCAGGAGGCGGTTGAGCCGGCTGCGGGTCAGGGCCCGGTTGTTGAAGGCCCTGATCCGGGACTGCTTGGCGTCGGAGAGGTTTACTTCGGTTTTGAGCACGTCGTTGATGGGGATGATGCCCACCTCGTAGAAGTCCCGGCTCACCTTTAGCTGGGCCTCAAGTTGCTTGACGGTCTGGTCGGCGACCTCGGCGGTTTTTATGGCCCTCAAATAGAGGAAGTAGGCCTCTTTAACCTGGTAAGCCACCTCCAGATAGACCAGCCACAGGTTGGTTTCGGCCAGGTCCACGCCTAGCTTGGCAAGCTCGTATTGGCTGCTGAGGCGGAAGCCGGTGAACAGGGGCTGGGTGAGTCCGGTGGACCACCGGTACACATTGTCCGAACCCACGGTCATGGTGTTGCCGGCGATGCGGTATTGGGGTGGGTACTGGGTTTTTTGCCAGGAATACCTGGTGCCGAAGGAGGGCAGGAAGTAGGTCATGGCCTCCTTGCGCCGGCTTACCGATTTATCCATCTCGGCCAGGTTCTGCTTGATGTTCGGGGAGTAGTCCAGGGCCATGGTCAGGGCCTTTTGCAGGGTGATCTCACCCCCGGGCGCCGGAGCCTTGGGACTGGCGGCCATGGCCGGCCATGCGGCGGTCAGCAAGGTGAAAAACAGCAAGACCAAGAAGCTGAGTCCGGCCCGGTGGAGGGCCCCCATTTTGCTCACCCATGTCCTCCTTAATACGACAACATCGCCAACGGACATTAGCCGCTCATTGGCAGTCCGCTAGAAAATGAATATGGCAGCAGTGCCGGGGGTGTCAACCATTGTTTGCCCTTTTTGCCTGTAATTTTGCCAGGCTCCGCGCTCAAGCCCCGCCGCCGCCACCCAGGCGGTCCAAAGACGCCTTGATCATGCCCAGGGTCCAGGCCCAGGGCCGCAACAAGCACCAGACCAGGGTCCGGTTAAGCAGGCCGGGCTCCTGGTGGGCCACGGTTTTTATAAAGCCCCGATTGAGGGGGTAGAGCAATAACAGACAGATGGCGGCCAGGGTCAGGGCTCTTTGGCAATCCTGGCCCCCCAGGGCCAGGGGGAAGCCCACGGCCAGCATCACCAGCAGGCTCTGGACAAAGCGCCGGCTCCCGCCGGGAACGCCCTGGCCCAGGCGGCGACGTTGCAAGAGATTGTGGAAGCGGTTGCGCCCCAAATGGTAGGCCAGGGCCAGGGCGCCGCCCCAGGTGGAGGGCAGGGGGCGTTTGACCGTCAGCTCCGGGTCCCAAAACAACTCCTTGCCTTGGGCCAAGAGGCGGTAAGCCAACTCATAGTTTTCCAAGCCCTCGGCGTCGTCCGCCGGGTCGAAACCGCCGGAGTTCAAAAAATCCCGGCGGCGGTAGGCCGCGCACAGGGCGTCGGGCAGGTGTTCCACTTGGTGTTCCCAGGCCAGCTCCAGCCCCAGCAGCCGGGCCATGGGCTCGTCGGGGTTGGCCACCCGGCAAAGCCCCCCCACCCCGTCCCGGTCCGCCGGGGTAAGGGCTTGCTCCAGGCGGTCCTCCAGGTCCGGGGGCAGGATGCAATCCGTCTGGCTGAAAAAAAGCACCTCGCCCCGGGCCTGCTCGGCCCCCTGGTTGCGGGCTGCTCCGGCCGGGCAAGGGGGCAATGGTATCAGCCGCGCCCGGGGTCCCAGCCCCGCCAACAACTCCCGCAGGCTGTCCAGGTCGTCGGTATCGCCCCGGTGGGTCATCACGAGGGCCTCGCATTGGCCGCCGGCCAGCAAGGGGGCCAGGGAGACGATCCCGGCCCTCTGCT
>JAHJPG010000008.1 GCA_018819925.1 Pseudomonadota bacterium | reverse complement strand
GCCCAACTCGGCCGAGGCCTCATCCAGGGCCGCCTCCAGTTCCTGCTTCACCTGGTTGGCCAGTTGGCCGAAGGCCGGACGCTCCTCGGCGGGCAGGGTTCCGGTTTTGCGCAGCAACCCGGTCAACAGGCCCTTGCGCCCCAAATATTGGGTGCGCAACTCGCCCAGTTCCGCCTCGCTGCCGGCGGCGACCAACTGGGCCAGGGCCTGGTCCTTAAGCTCTAGGAGCTTCTGGCGCATGGACGGCGGCAGCCTAGGCCGCTTGCTTGGCCAGCTCCACCACCTTGGCGAAGCCACTGGGGTCGCTGATAGCCAGCTCGGAGAGAACCTTGCGGTCCAGGGCCACCTTGGCCTTGCCCAGGCCGTTTATGAAGCGAGAGTAGCTCATGCCCTGCTCGCGCACCGCCGCGTTGATGCGTATGATCCACAGTTTGCGGAACTCGCGTTTTTTGACCTTGCGGTCGCGATAGGCGAAGGCCAGGGCGCGCTCGACGGTTTCCACCGCGGTGCGGAAGAGCTTGCGCCGCCCGCCCACGTAGCCCTTGGCCATTTTAAGCACTTTGTTGCGGCGTTGCCGGCCTTTGAATCCGCGTCTTACTCGAGGCATTTTATTTAGATCTCCCGCGCCGGCCTAGAGATTGGGCAGTAGGCGCTTGATTCCTCTTTCGTTGGTCTTGTCCACCAAGGCGCTCTGGCGCAGGCCGCGCTTACGCTTGGTGGTCTTCTTGGTCAAAATATGGCTGGCGTTAGCCTTGTTGCGCTTGATGCGCCCGCTGCCGGTCACCTTGAAACGCTTGGCCGCGGCGCGGTTGGTCTTGATCTTGGGCATGATTTTCTCCGTACCCTGGCCCTGGGCGGCTTAGTTGGCCGCCTTGGGCGTAATAAACACATGCATGAACCGGCCTTCCATGCGGGGACCGCCGTCTGCCTGGCCCACGTCCGCAAGATCTTCGATCACCCGGCGCAACAAATCTCGGCCAAGGTCGGGATAGGCGATCTCCCTTCCCCGGAACTGCACAGTTATCTTGACCCGGTTGCGATCCTCCAAAAAACGCCTGGCGTTGCGCATTTTGAAGCCGAAGTCGTGGTCCTCGATTTTGGGGCGCAGCTTGACTTCTTTCACCTGGGTCAGGCTCTGGCGCTTTTTGCCCTCCTGGGCTTTCTTGGCCAGCTGGTACTTGTACTTGCCGTAGTCCATGACCCGGCAAACCGGCGGTTCGGCGTTGGGCGCCACCTCCACCAAGTCCAGCCCCGCCTCGGAAGCAGAGCTGAGAGCCTGTTCCACCGAAACCACTCCCACCTGTTCCCCCTCCGCGTCTACCAGCCGGACCAGGGGGGAGCGAATCTGCGAGTTGACCCGCACGCGATCTTGCTTGGCTATGGCCGTGTCCTCCTCTTCAACATATTAGTTTGGGCCGAGCCTCGTTCCCTTTAGATCTGGCAGCGCTGGCGCGCCTTTTGGCGCAGACGCCGCAAGGGCTCGGCTTCCTCATCCTTGAACATAGCTATGAACTCCTCCAACGTTTGAGGCTGGAGGTTCTTACCGTCTCTGAGCCGGGGGGTGAGCTGGCGCTCTTCCACCTCGCGGTCTCCCAATATTACCATGTAGGGGACCTTCATGAGTTGGGCCTCGCGCACCTTGGCCCCCAGCTTTTCGTTGCGCAGGTCCGACTGGGCCCGGATATCGGCGTCCACCAGGGCCTGGGTTATCTCCCGGGCCCAGGCGTCGGCCCGCTCGGTGACCGTGAGCACCCGCACCTGCTCCGGGGCCAGCCACAGGGGGAAGGCTCCGGCGTAGTGCTCGGTGAGCACCCCGATGAAGCGCTCGATGGAGCCCAGGATCACCCGGTGCAGCATCACCGGCCGCTTGGAATCGCCGTCAGACCCGATGTAGCTGAGATCGAAGCGCTCGGGCAGGGTGAAGTCGCACTGGATGGTGGCGCATTGCCAGGAGCGCTTGAGGGCGTCGGTGAGTTTGAAGTCGATCTTGGGCCCGTAGAAGGCGCCGTCGCCTTCGTTGATCTCATAGGCCTTGCCGCTGGCCTCCAAGGCTTTGCTCAAAGCGCTCGTGGCCCGCTCCCAGTCCTGGTCGCTGCCGATGGACTTGTCCGGCCGGGTGGATAGCTCCAGGGAGTATTCGAAGCCGAACAGCTCCATGAAGTCGGTGACGAAATCCATCACCCCCAGAATCTCCTCCTCCAACTGGTCGGGCCGGCAGATGAGGTGGGCATCGTCCTGGGTGAAGGCGCGCACTCGGGTGAGGCCGTGCATCACGCCGCTTTTTTCGTGGCGATGCACTAGGCCCAACTCGAACAGCCTGAGCGGCAGGTCGCGGTAGGAGCGCAGCTTGGATTTATATATGAGCATGTGGGCCAGGCAGTTCATGGGCTTTAGGCCATAAGCCACCTCGTCCACCTCGGTGAAGTACATGTTCTCGCGGTAATTGTCGAAATGGCCCGAGCGCTCCCACAACTCGCGCTTTAGGATCTGGGGCCCCTGGACCATGGAGTAGCCGCGCTTGAGGTGCTCGGAGCGCTCCAGGTTTTCGATGACGGTCCTGAGAATCATGCCCCGGGGATGCCACACCACCAGGCCCGCCCCGATCTCGTCGTGGAAGGAGAACAGCTCCAGTTCGCGGCCCAGCTTGCGGTGGTCGCGCTTCTTGGCCTCCTCGATGAGGGCCAGATGCTGCTTAAGCTCTTTCCTGTCGAAAAAAGCGGTGCCGTAGATGCGGCTGAGCATGGGGCGCTTTTCATCGCCGCGCCAGTAGGCCCCGGCCACGCTGGTGAGCTTGAAGGCCCCCAGGCGGCCGGTGGAGGGTATGTGGGGGCCACGGCACAGGTCGGTGAAACCGCCCTGGCTGTAGATGCCCACCTCCTCCGCGTCCAGAGCGTCGATCAACTCCACCTTGTAGGCTTCGTCCTGAGCGGTGAAGTGTTGCCGCGCTTTGTCGCTGTCCCAGACTTCTGACTCGAAGGCAATGTTTTTCTTGACTATATCGGCCATCTTCTGCTCGATGGCCGGCAGGTCCTCGGGGGTGAAGGGCCGCTCATAGTCGAAATCGTAGTAAAAGCCGTCCTCGATGGCCGGGCCGATGGCCACCTTGACGCCGGGGAACAGCTCTTTGACCGCCTCGGCCATGATGTGGGCGGCGGAGTGACGAAGCACTTCCAGGGCCTCTGGCTCCCCAGGCAACACCGGAGAAAGCTGGGCCCGGGGGTCCACCCGGGCGGACAAATCCAGCAACCGCCCGTTATCCCTGGCGGCAATGGCTTTCCTTGCCGCCTTGGGGTCCTGGTTGGCCAGGACTTGACCGGCGGTAAGCATTTCTTGCGGTGCTGAGGTCATCTCGGGCGCCAAAATAAACAAATCCCCCTTGCCCTGGCGCAAGCTCCCGCAGCCGGCCCTTTCCGGCCCGGCGGGAACCCGTCATCCAAGGCGGGTCTGGTAGGCACGCCGGGATTTGAACCCGGGACTTCCACCGTGTCAGGGTGGCGCTCTCCCCCTGAGCTACGTGCCTGAAATTGAAACCTTCTTCTACCAGCCGTGCCTGGTACTGTCAAGCGGGATCACTGCCCAGGCGGCGTAGTTTGGGGCGCGCCCGCAGCCCCGGCGGCCGCACCCGGGACGGCGCCCTGACCGGCG
>JAHJPG010000103.1 GCA_018819925.1 Pseudomonadota bacterium | reverse complement strand
CGACGGCCCAGGCCGCAGGGACCAGGGCGAAGCGCCAGGTCAGGCCGTGGCCCAACAACCATTTTAGAAGCGGTGAGCCAAACCCAACGCCGGAAGTCGCCGTTGGGTTCGTTGCGCTCCCGCTCCTTGGACCGGTACAGGATTTCCTTGGCCTTGCCCGGCTGCCCCGCCTCGCGCAGCACCTTGGCGCACTGCTCATAGGGTTGGGGCGAATAGGGCTTGTGTTTGGCCAGCCAGCCCGTGAACCAGGAGGCGGGGCGGTCGAGCATGTGGTCCTGGCCGTACGCTTCGCCCAGGCCGCCTAAATGCTGGTAAATAAAGTGATCCAACTTCAGCTTGTCCGGCCATTTCATGTCGTTGTCAACCACGGCTTGGGCGTGCGTGCCCGTGAGGTCGAGATATAGGAACGTAGCACCTTCGATGTGCAGGTTGCCGCCGATTTCACTGAATATGATTTGCGCCGCTGCGTTGTTTGTGAACTCAGCCTGGCGCATGAATAGTTCGCCCAGGATTTCAGCGCGTTGTATGGTTAGGTCCCCCGCAAAGGCGGCCTCCTCCAGGCCTACCTGCCCCCCCACTTGCACCCCGTGCAGCCGCACCTCGCCCTCGAAACGGCCTTTGTCCATGAACAGGTCGCCCTGGATTTCGGCGCGGTCCATGGCCAACCGCTTCGCAAATGTGGCCTCCTCCAGGCTTGCCTGCCCCCCCACTTGCGCCCCGTGCAGCCGCACCTCGCCCTCGAAACGGCCTTTGTCCATGAACAGGCCGCCCTGGATTTCGGCGCCGTCCATGGCCAACCGCTTCGCAAATGTGGCCTCCTCCAGGCCTGCCTGCCCCCCCACCCGCACCCCGTGCAGCCGCGTCTCACCCTCGAAACGGCCTTTGTCCATGAACAGGCCGCCCTGGATTTCGGCGCGGTCCATGGCCAACCGCTTCGCGAAGGCGGCCTCCTCCAGGCCTACCTGCCCCCCCACTTGCACCCCGTGCAGCCGCACCTCGCCCTCGAAACGGCTTTTGTCCATGAACAGGCCGCCCTGGATTTCGGCGCGGTCCATGGCCAAACCGCCCGCAAAGGCGGCATGGTTGGCGGAGAAGTCGCCGCCCACTTGCGCCCCCTTGAGTTCCGTTGCGCCCAGGCGGCTTTGACCCAGGACCAGCTCGCCGCCAGTATGCAGGCCGGCAAGGTTGGTCCACCCATTTACACGGCACCCGGTAATAACCAAGCGATGAGCAAAGCGGGCATCGTAGAGCAGCAGCAAGTATTCAATGCGGCAACCCGTCAACCAGAACTCATGAATCACCTCCGCATGGGGCATCAATATGGGCTCTGCGAAATACGCCCCGCCCAGCCGGAACCCCCAATTGCTCAAGGCGCTCCGCCAGGGTTCATGCAGCAGCACGGTGTAGAGGAACTCCGGCCGGATCAGGCGGCGTGCCTTTTCTTCCTCAGTCCAGGCCTCATCCACCCAAGGCAACGGGCAAACGCCGTACCTCTTATTGAAGTCGGCTTCTTCCCCCCTACGAACCTTTCGCCAAACCCATTGCTCGTTGGGGCTCCAGTGAATTTCGGGCAGCGGGACGCGCGGCTGGCGCAGACGGTTGGCCATGGCTTTCCCCCACAGAAAGGGCACGGCCCATCTTAGCAGGTTGGCCGGGGCTTACTCAAACCCCTTGAGGCGCGGGCGGCCCCGGCAGCTCGCCGCCGGGATATGCGCCGTTTGACCGGCCAAAGCCCGCCGGGCTACCATGGCCGCAGATGGAACCGCCAGCGGGGAGGGAAGCCATGCGCCGTCCTGGTCTTGTGAGGTGGCCGAGCCTTGCCGGCCTGATCGTGGCCATGGCCCTGGGCGGGCCGGCCCTGGCCCAATGCCCGGGGGGCTATGTGGACGGCCACACCCACCTGATGGTCACCGAGGTGCTGGGCGGCGGCCAGGTAGAGCCCAACATAGGGGGCGCCAGCGAGGCCGCCCTGGGGGTGATGGAGCGCCTGGGCATGGGAGCGCTGGTGGTCATGCCGCCGCCGTTCACCATGGGCCAGGACGACCGCTTCGACGCCGAGGAGCTGGCCCTGGCGGCGGGGGCCCATCCGGGCCGCCTGTACTTCCTGGCCGGCGGCGGCTCGCTCAACCCCATGATCCAGCAGGCCGTGGCCGAGGGGGGCGTCAGCGAAAAGATGCGGCGGCGCTTCGCGGCCCGTGCCAAACAGATCGTGGCCCTGGGGGCCCGGGGCTTCGGCGAGATGGCCGCCGAGCACCTGTCGTTCCGGCCCCAACACCCCTATATGGCCGCGCCGCCCGACCACCCGCTGTTTCTCTTGCTGGCCGACTTGGCCGCCGCCAACGGCCTGCCCATCGACCTGCACATGGAGGCCGTGGCCCAGGATATGCCCCTGCCCGAAGGGCTGGGCTCCACCAACCCGCCCCAGCTACGCGCCAACCTGGCGGCCTTCGAACGGCTGTTGGAGCACAACCGCCAGGCCAGGATAATCTGGGCCCACGCCGGCTGGGACAACACCGGCGCGCGCGACGTGGCTCTGTGCCGCCGGCTGCTGGAGAGCCATCCCAACCTCTACATGAGCCTCAAGCTGGACAAGCGCCGGGGCCTTCCGGTCAACAAGCCCCTGGACCGCCAGGGCGGGCTGAAGCCCGAGTGGCTGGAGCTGGTGCGCGCCCATCCGGACCGCTTTATTTTGGGCAGCGACCACTTCTTCCTGGCCGGCGGGGACCAGCGCCAACTGCCCCGGCGCGGCCCCGCCATGCGCAAGCTGCTTGGGCTGCTGCCCCCCGGCCTGGCCCGGCAGGTGGGCTGCGACAACCCCAGGCGGTTGTTCGGGCTGGGGGATTAGAAGACGGGCGGCTCAAGGACGGCCCGAAAGCGCGCCATCGCTCCCCCGCGCCACGGCGAGCCTCACAAACAAAGGACCAAACGCCGGGCGGCGTTTAGGCCTTTGTTCATCGGCACAAAAACCTGGCGCATGTTTTTGGCGATATCCATTAGCCGTGCCGGCGATGACCGCCGTTTGTCCCAGCGATCATCGCCAACGCGGCGAGGGCAGTGGTGCGAGCCTATCCCTAGGCCGGGGGCTCGATGCCGGGCGCGGGCGGGGCCGGGGGCGTGGCGGGCATGACGGGCGGGACCGCACCCTTGGCCACGACCATCTGCTCCAGCAGATCCTTGATGCGGAAGAACACCATGATGACCTCCATGTAGATGCGGGCGAAGATCACCCCGATGAAGGCCACGATCACCGCGATGACCAGGGCCAGCAGGCCGTAGCCGAAGCCCACGGCGAAACCGCTGATGATGGACACCAGGCAGTACAGGGCGATGCCGACCAGGAGCAGCACGTAGAGCACCTTGATGTAGCTGGGGGTCACCATCTCTTTGAACGAGAAGTCGAACAGGTCGGTGATGGGGTTGGACATGGATTTCCTCCCGTGACGGGTTTAGGTACCTGAACCATTGTACCTAAAAACCGCCGCCCACCGCTGAAAGCGATGGGCGGGCGCAGAATCGTCACGAAAAGAGCAGGGGCTTACTCGGGCACCACCCGGTGGTGCTTCTTTTTGCCGGCGCGCAGCCAGATGGCCCCGTCGTCGCCGGCCATGTCCAGGGTGATGGGCTGGTCGAAGGCGTCGATGCGCTGCTCGCCCACGTAGGCCCCGCCCTGGGTGATGAGCCGCCGGGCCTCGGAGGAGCTTTTGGCCAGCCCCACCTCGTTGAACAGCAGGAAGGCGGGCACGCCCTCGGCCAGGCGGGCCTTGTCCATGGTGCTGGTGGGCACGCCCTCGGCCTGGGCCCCACCGCCGAAGGCGGCCTGGGCGGCTTCTTGGGCGGTCTTGGCCTCGGCCTCGCCATGCACGAACTTGGTCACCTCGTAGGCCAATACCTGCTTGGCCTGGTTGATGGCCGAGCCCTCCAGGCGCGAGAGCTCCTCCACCTGCTCCATGGGCAGGAAGGTGAACAGCTTGAGGAAGCGGTCCACGTCGGCGTCGGTGGTGTTGACCCAGTATTGATAGAAGTCGTAGGGGCTGGTGCGCTCGGCGTCCAGCCACACCGTGCCGGCGTGGGTCTTGCCCATCTTCTGGCCGGTGCTGGTGGTGATGAGCGGGAAGGTGAGGCCGTACACGGTCTGGCCCACCATGCGCCGGGTGAGGTCCACCCCGGCCACGATGTTGCCCCACTGGTCGTTGCCGCCCATCTGCAGCTTGCAGCCGTGGTGCTTGCACAGGTGCATGAAGTCGTAGGCCTGCAGGATCATGTAGTTGAACTCGATGAAGCTAAGGCCCGTCTCCAGGCGCAGCTTCACGCTCTCGGCGGCCAGCATGCGGTTCACCGAGAAATGGCGGCCCACGTCCCTGAGCATCTCGATGTAGTTCAAGGAGGCCAGCCAATCAACGTTGTTTAGCATGATAGCCTTGCCCGGGCCGAAGTCCAAAAAGCGGCTGAGTTGGGCCTTGAGGGCCTCGGCGTTCTCCCCGATCTGCTCCAGGGTGAGCATCTGGCGCATCTCGGTCTTGCCCGAGGGGTCGCCCACCATGCCGGTGCCCCCGCCCACCAGGGCGATGGGCCGGTGCCCGGCGCGCTGCAGGTGCACCAGGGAGAGGATGGGGATGAGGCTGCCCACGTGCAGGCTGGTGGCGGTGGGGTCGAAGCCGATGTAGCCAAGCACGGTCTCGCTGCCAAAAAGCTTGCTCAGTTCGTCCTCGTCGGTGCACTGGGCCACGTAGCCGCGCTCTAGAAAAGTGTCGTATACGCTCACGATAACGCCTCTGTAGGTTGCTGTATAGGATTGGCTCAAGGTGATATAACCCGAACCTGCGGGTTTGTCACGGGATTTGCGTGTTTTATGTACCTAGATAGTCGGGGCGGAGCCCCAATAGTACAAGGCGCGGCGGGCGCTATGGGCGGTGGCGGTCATAGTGGGGGCATTATAGCCGGGAAGAGGGGAGGGGGGCAATGGGGGAAGGGGATCAAACAACCACAAACCGGGTAGCCCCGACAACAAAAAGGTAGTGTTTTTATAGTCTATTTTGTTCCTTTCTCACCACCCCCTAGCGGCTTTCAATTCCTCACCATAAAGAATTTCCAACAATTTGTACGCAGGAACCACTGCAGAAATGCCCATATTGTCCAATGATGCAGGAGTCTCCCCCTCTGCTACATACACGATCTGTTTCTTCTTATTCCAGTTTCCTTGCATCACTCCAGCTAATTTAATAATTGAAGGTCCAAGCATCAGCGCCCCAGGGTTACGGTCGGCACCTAAAAAGAAATAAACGGGAGAGCCACTATTCCCCCCAAAAGAAGTTACTTCTACTAAATAAAGGTCCATTGGCTCACCACCGAACATTATTTTCTCGTCTGATAAAAGTGCAACTTTTCCAAAGCGCACAATCGGATAGTTTTTGTGCGTACCAATGTATGGGGTAAAAAGCCCGGTAAAAAATACATCCGTACCCTCGCCGATTTTGAATTTAGCGATATCTGCTTTAGTTGCTAACTGTTTTACTTCTAGTGCTTTATAATCAACTACTGTACTATTTGGTACTGCTGGTATAACAGCCACATCAACTGTGGAATCTTTATGAAAAAATACATTTTTCTTTTCTCCTGTTTTCCGTAATCTCAAATTTGCATTAACAAAACCGCCACCTTTTTTGTTTAATCTAACCACAATAACACTTCTACATTTATTCAACTTTTTATTAAAGACTATGTGCTTTGAGGTTACGAGGTAAACACTCATTCTATCAGGTTTATGGGGTAGTGACACTCCTACGAAAAATCCCGTTCCTATTTTAGCTAAAACTTGTTTCTGGTCTTTATCTACTATTGGTACGAAAATAAAAGTTACGACAGATTTTAATTGGCTCGGAATTTTGGCCGCTAACGCTACGCTACCCAAAATGGCAGTTCCTAACAAAACAACCACGACCAGCTTTAGAAACCAAGTAAACCTAAACATCAGAATCTCCTATTCGCAATTATAGTTAATTATATATTACTAAAAGACCGTGGGACAATAGGATAATACCATCAGTTGTTGCTAAAAAGCAGGCCCATACCATATGTTGTTATCAAAAGGTAATTCTGGTTCCTGTTTGGGAGGTCCTTATCCCCGCAAATCAAAGATAAGGAAACGGAAGATCGCCACGGCCCGGCGGGCGAACCGCGCACTATCCCCCCGCCGCCCCCTCCGCCGGGCCTCGCGATGACGGCCATGGCTGTATGGGGCAGGAGAGGGCGCGTGGCCGAGCCCAAGGCGTGGCCGTCTGCTCCCTTGCTTCGCCGCGCCCGCAACGACAAGAGGGGACCGCTCAGGGAGTAAGGAAGTAGGCAGGGGCTAGCTCAACACCTCGTAGATGCGCTCGATGTGGGTGGCCTTGCCGGTTTCCGGGTCCACGCTCACCAGGGTGGCGTTGATGGCGGCGGGGCCGGCGGCCACCTTGAAGGGCAGGGGCCTGAGGGTGCGCAGGCGCTGGGTGGCGGTCTTGGGGTCCATGCCGATCACCGACTCCACCGGGCCGGTGAGGCCCACGTCGCTCTGATAGGCGGTGCCCCCGGCCAGGATGCGATCGTCGGCGGTGGGCACGTGGGTGTGGGTGCCCAGCACCGCGCTGACCCGGCCGTCCAGGTAGCGGCCCATGGCCTGCTTTTCGCTGGAGGCTTCGCCGTGCATGTCCACCAGGACGATCTTGACCTTGCGCAGGGGCCCGGCCAGGATCTCGTCGGCCACCCGGAAGGGGTCTTCCAGGGGGTTCATGAACACCCGGCCCTCCAGGTTCATCACCCCCACCCGGCGGCCGGACTTGGTCTCGGCCAGGGCCCAGCCTTGTCCCGGCGCGCCCAGGGGATAGTTGGCCGGGCGCAGCAGGCGGGGCTCATTGTCCAACAGCGGCAGCAGATCGCGCTGGCGCCACACGTGGTTGCCGGTGGTGATGATGTTGGCCCCGTAGCTGAAGATCTCCTCGGCGGTGCGGGAGCTGAGGCCCAGGCCGCCGGAGGCGTTCTCGCCGTTGACCACCACCAGGTCCAGGGCCAGGCGCTGGCGCAGGCCGGGCAACAGGCTCTTGAGGCAGCGCCGCCCCGGCGAGCCGAACACGTCTCCCACCATCAGGATGTTCATGACAGGCCAGCCGGGGAAGGGGAGGGGGGCATGGGGGGCGCTTTCTATCCTTCACCGGGCGGTTTTCGCATCGCGCGAGCCATGCAAAAATAGCCGGGAAGGCCTTTGGGAGGCGGGGGGCCTTTCCGGAAAAAAGCCCCCCGCTGATCTTATTTACTTGGCGTAGTGAACGGCGCGGGTTTCGCGGATGACCGTGACCTTGATCTGGCCCGGGTACATCAGCTCTTCCTCGATCTTGCGGGCCACGTCCTGGGCGATCATCAGGGCCATGTCGTCGTTGGTGCGTTCGGCCTCCAGCACTATGCGCAGCTCGCGGCCGGCCTGGATGGCGTAGGCGCCGGACACCCCCTCGTGGGTCATGGCGATGCGCTCCAGGTCTTCCAGGCGCTTGACGTAGGATTCGAGCATCTCGCGCCGGGCTCCGGGGCGGGCCCCGGAAAGGGCGTCGGCCGCCTGCACCAGCACGTCCAGCACGCTGTCGGGGGCCACGTCCTCGTGGTGGGCGGCCAGGGCGTGCACGATGTGGGGCTTCTCGCCGTAGCGCTTGGCCAGGTCGGCCCCGATCACCGCGTGGGGGCCTTCTATCTCGTGGTCCACCGCCTTGCCGATGTCGTGCAACAGCCCGGCCCGCTTGGCGTGCTGGGGGTTCAGGCCCAGCTCGCTGGCCATGATGCCGCAGAGGAAGGCCACCTCCAGGGAGTGAACCAAGACGTTCTGGGCGTAGGAGGAGCGGTACTTCAGGCGTCCGATCAGCTTTATCAACTCCGGGTGGATGCCGTGCACGCCCACGTCGAAGGTGGCCTGCTCGCCGGCCTCTTTTACGCTGGCGTCCACCTCGATCTCTATCTTCTTGACCACCTCTTCGATGCGGGCGGGGTGGATGCGGCCGTCGCTGATGAGTCGCTCCAGGGAGCGGCGGGCCACCTCGCGGCGCAAGGGGTTGAAGCCGCTGATGATAACCGCCTCGGGGGTGTCGTCGATGATAAGATCGATGCCCGTGGCCGCCTCGATGGCCCGGATGTTGCGGCCCTCGCGGCCGATGATGCGGCCCTTCATCTCCTCGTTGGGCAGGGCCACCACGCTCACCGTCTTTTCCACCGCATAGTCGCCGGCGTAGCGCTTGCAGGCCAACCCCAGGATTTCCTGGGCCTTTTTCTTGGCCGTCTCCTTGGTCTCAGACTCCAGGCGCATCAGGGTCTTGGCGCTTTCGTGGCGGGCCTGGGACTCTATGTTGGCGATGACTTCGGCCTTGGCCTGTTCTTGGGTCAAGCCGGCCATGCGCTCCAGGGTGGCCTTTTCCTCGGCCACCAAGGACTCGTATTCGTTCTGGCGGTCGGCTACCTCGGTGCGCATCTTGTTCAGTTCGCTGTCGCGCTTCAGGTATTCGCTTTCCCGCGAATCCAGGGTGGAGGCCTTGCGGTCCAGGACCTCCTCCTTCTTTTCCAGGCGTTTTTCCCACTGGGTGAGTTCGCCCCGGCGCTCCTTGCTCTCGGCCTCCATGTCCAGCTTCATCTGGTAAAGCTGGTCTTTGGCCTGTAGCAAGGCCTCCTTCTTCAGCGTCTCGGCTTCGCGGCGGGCCTCGTCGACGATCTTCTGGCTGAGGGCCTCCACCGACTCCAGGCGGCTGGCAGCCTGCCTAAGGCGGATTATGTAGCCGAGAGCCACCCCCAGGAGCAGGGCAAGTAAGATGCCGACCAAGGCAATGGGGGTAGACATTTAGCCTCCTTATCTATGGGACAAGGAGACCGGGGCTCAAACCGAAGCCTCAGGGCCGTTTGTCCGCCCCGGCAGGGCCGGGTGGATGTGTTCGGCGGTCGGCGCACCGCCCACCACCGCCAATCATGAATGGCGATGGTTGACGATGAGGCGACTGAGGATTCATATCAGCAGCTTTCTGCCGGCTTCATTAAAAGGTTCCCCCGCCGTTGCCGTGGAGCGGACACTTTTTGAACCTGTCTAAACAGGTGGGCCGGGCGTGCGCGGCGTTCGGGCATTTCTTGAAACGCCGCCTCGCGGGCGCAGTGGCATTCGGCCCCTTAAAGTGCTCGTTGGCTCAAAATGCTATTTCCGCCTGTACACGAACAGGGCAGGGGTCCCTAAGCCTTTTGCTCCTCAATCATTTTGAGAAGCTTTTCGGTTTTAGCCTCGATCTCCTGAAACAGTTTCTCCTGCTGATCTCGCAGCTGCAGGAGCTCGTTGGTTATATTCAGGGCGGCCAGAACGACCGCCGCCAGGGTCGAGCTGGTGTTACTGGAAGCCTGCACCTGTTCCAGGCGATCGTTGAGCAGCCCCGCCACTTGGCGAACCCGCTCCTCGCCCGCCTCGGAGCGAAGTACATACTGGTTCCCTAAAATTTCTACGGTGACCGGCTTGGCCAACCCTACTCCGACCCAATCAGAGAGTCTCCAGCTTGGACAGAAGCTGCTCCACCTTATGGCGAATCTGGTTGCGCTCGGCTTCCGCCTCGCTGGCCAGCTCCATCATCTCAGCCAACTCCCCGTCCTTTTCCTCCAACCGGCCGCGCAACTCCGCGTTCTCCTGGCCCACGTCCCGTAGGCGCGTCAGGAGTTCCTCCACCCGCTGCTCCAGCTGGTTGAAAACGCTAAGGTCCATAGCTTACTTTACCTTTTCTGCCATATCCAAATTTAGGGGATGGGCGGTTCCAGGTCAAGGGTATAATCATCACTTGCGCACTAGCATTCACTCCACCGTCACGCTTTTTGCCAGATTTCGCGGCTGATCCACATCGGTGCCGCGCAAAACGGCCACGTGGTAGGCCAAAAGCTGCAAGGGCACGGTGAGCAGGATTGGGGCCAAGAGGGGAGGGGCCTGGGGTACGCTGATCACCGCGTCGGCCAGCGCCCCTGCGGCGGCATTGTCCGCCTCGGTGACCGCGATCAGGCGTCCCTGGCGGGCTTTCACCTCCTCCATGTTGGAGAGCACCTTTTCCAACACATCGTTTTGATTGGCTAAAACCACCACGGGCATGTCCTGGTCGATGAGGGCGATGGGCCCGTGCTTCATCTCCCCGGCGGGATAGCCCTCGGCGTGAATATAGCTGATCTCCTTGAGCTTGAGAGCCCCTTCCAGGGCGATGGGGTAGCAGAGCCCCCGCCCCAGGAACAAGAAGTCCTGGGCTTGGGCGAAGCGCTCGGCCACGTTGACCACGTCGCCCTCCAACTCCAGGGCCTGCTGCACCAGGCCGGGCAACTGCACCAGTTGGTTGATAAGCTCACGGCCCTGTAGATCATTCAGCGCCCCGCGCACCCGGCCCAGGTGCAGGGCCAGCATGAACAGCACCACCAGTTGGGTGGTGAAGGCCTTGGTGGAGGCCACCCCGATCTCCGGGCCGGCGTGGGTGTAGATGACCCCCTGGGCCTCCCGGGTGAGGGTGGAGCCCACCACGTTGCAGATGGCCACCGCCTGGGCCCCCTTGGCCGTGGCCTCGCGCACCGCGGCCAGGGTGTCGGCCGTCTCGCCCGACTGGCTGATGGCCACCACCAAATCGCCCGGCCCCACCAGGGGGTCGCGGTAGCGAAACTCGCTGCCCAGGTCCACCTCGGCGGGTATGCGGGCCAGGCCCTCGATCCAGAACTTGCCCACCAGGGCGGCGTGCCAGCTGGTGCCGCAGGCCAAAAGCACCAGGCGGCGCACTTGCTTCAGGGCTGCCGGGTCCAGGCCCAAATCGGGCAAGAACACCTCGCTGTCGCCGGCCTTGGCCCGCCCGGTCATGGTATCCACCAGGGCCCGGGGCTGCTCGAAAATCTCCTTTTGCATGAAGTGCTTATAGCCGGCCTTTTCGGCCATGGCCGGAGACCAGGAGATGGTGGTTTCCGGGCGCTGTTGCCCTGCTCCCTCCAGGTCGGTGATGCCGTAGCCGCCGCCCTTGATGACCACCAAATCGCCGTCGTGCAAAAACACCACCCGGTTGGTGTGGGCCAAAAAGGCGGGCACGTCCGAGGCCAGGAAAAATTCCCCCGGCTCGCCCAGGCCCAGCACCAGGGGGGAGTCCTTGCGCGCCCCGATTATCAAATCCGGCTGGCGGCGATCCAAGATGACCAGGGCGTAGGAGCCCCGGATGCGCCTGAGGGCACGGCGCACCGCCTGTTCCAGGTTCTCGGCCCCGTTGGCGAGTTGGTTGGCCACCAGGTGGGCCACGATCTCGGTGTCGGTCTCGGAGCTGAACTCGTGCCCGGCCTGGATCAGCTCGTTTTTGAGCTCCAGGTAGTTTTCGATGATGCCGTTATGCACCACCGCCACCTCGCCGGCCAGGTGGGGATGGGCGTTGGTTTCGCTGGGCCGGCCATGGGTGGCCCAGCGGGTGTGGCCCATGCCCAAATGCCCGCTCAAGGGATCGGCGGCCAGCTTGGCCACCAGGCGGCTTAGTTTGCCCTGGGCCCGGCGCACCGCGAACTGGCCCTGATCGGTGACCACGGCCAGCCCGGCGCTGTCATAGCCCCGATACTCCAGACGGGCCAGGCCGTCCATGATGACCTGCACCGCGTCCTGTGGCCCCAAGTAGCCGATGATACCGCACATATTATCCCTAGTCCTCTTTGCCGCCGGTGGCGGCCCAGCGCCGCTCCATCATGGCCAGCTCCTCCTGGGAGTTGATGCCTTGCAGCTCGGGCGGGTCCGGGGCCACGGCGTAGCCCACCTGGTACCCTTGCTGGGCGAAGATGGCTGCCAAATCGGTGAGGTAGTATTCCTTCTGGTCGTTGTCGGTGGTCAAAAGCGGCAGGCACTCCCACAAGGGCCCGCCGCGAAACACGAAGATGCCCGAGCTGACCAGGGTGATCTTCTTCTCTTCCGGGCTGGCGTCGCGCTCTTCCACGATGCGCTGGAGGCGGCCCGCCGGGTCCATGATAAGCCGGCCATAGGCCGGGGGCGGGTCCACGTCTATGGCCAGCACGGTCTGGTCGTTGCCCTGGGCCAGTTGTTGGTCCACCAGGCCCTGGGCGGTGGAGCGGCGCAGGCCGGGCACGTCGCCATAGAGGATGAGCACCTGGCCCTCGAAGCCCACCAGCTCCGGCGCGGCGGCCATCACCGCGTGGCCGGTGCCCAGCTGAGGCTGTTGCAGGGCGAAGGCCAAGCCGGAGCGCCCGGCCAGGTGGGCCTTGACCTCCTCGGCCCCGTGGCCCACCACCACCACCGTCTTTACCGCGCCCATGTCCTGGGCCAGGTCCACCACCCAGTCGATCATGGGCCTGCCGGCCAAAGGGTGCAAAACCTTGGGCAAATCCGATTTCATCCTGGTGCCTTTGCCCGCGGCCAGCACCACCACCGCCAGTTGAGATGCCGTGTTGCTCATAGTGGCCTATGTTATTGGTTTGAACCGGTTTAGGCAAGAGGGGATGGGGTGGGGGCCGTAACTTCAATGCGAGGGCAATGATACAGCCCCCCGCCGTCAGGCGAAAGGCCGCCCTCCCGCAACAAAAAAACGGCCACCCCTAATGGGGTGGCCGTCGTGATTGGTATGGATGTGGAGCGGTTCTAGCTCATGCCGCCGCCAGCGCGTCCCGCCACCTTGAGGCGCATCATGGCCTTCTTAAGGGCCGTCTCGGCCCGCAGATAGTCCAGCTCCTCGGCCCGGGCCTTTTCCACGCGTTGTTGGGCCCGTTCGCGGGCGCTTTTGGCCCGGTCCACGTCTATTTCCCGGGCCAGCTCGGCCGCCTCGGCCAGGATGGTCACCTTCTCTCCGGTCACCTCGGCGAAACCGCCGGCGATAGCCGCATAGTCGGTGTCGTTGCCATCCTTGAAGCGCATCTCCCCGATGGCCAGGGAGGACAGAAAAGGCACGTGGCCGTGCAGCACACCGAACTCGCCGTCCACGCCGGTGGCCACCACCACGTCAACTTCCTTGGACAAGAGCAGCTTGTCCGGGGTGACCACTTCCAGCAGTATCTTCTTGGCCATGGATACCTAATCCCCTCGCTAGGCTAGTCGTCGCCCTTCAACTGACGGGCGCGCTCCTGGGCCTCCTCGATGCCGCCGACCATATAGAAGGCCTGCTCGGGGAGGTCGTCGTGCTTGCCTTCCACGATCTCCTTGAAGCCGCGGATGGTGTCCTCCAGCTTCACGTATTTGCCCGGGGTGCCGGTGAAGGTCTCGGCCACGTGGAAGGGCTGGGACAAGAAACGCTGGATGCGCCGTGCGCGGGCCACGGTCAGCTTGTCGTCCTCGGCCAGCTCGTCCATGCCCAGGATGGCGATAATGTCCTGCAGGTCCTTGTATTTCTGCAAGGTTATCTGCACCTGACGGGCGGTGTTGTAGTGCTCGTCACCCAGGTAGTTGGCGTCCAGGATGCGGCTGGTGCTGTCCAGGGGGTCCACCGCCGGGTAGATGCCCAGCTCGGCGATCTGACGGCTGAGAACCACGGTTCCGTCCAAGTGGGCGAAGGTGGTGGCCGGCGCCGGGTCGGTGAGGTCGTCGGCGGGCACGTACACGCACTGCACCGAGGTGATGGAACCCTTGGTGGTGGAGGTGATGCGCTCCTGGAGCTCGCCCAAGTCGGTGCCCAGGGTGGGCTGATAACCCACCGCGGAAGGCATGCGGCCCAGCAGAGCCGAAACCTCGGAACCGGCCTGGGTGAAGCGGAAGATGTTGTCGATGAACAACAGCACGTCCTGGCCCTGCTCGTCGCGGTAGTACTCGGCCGCGGTGAGGGCGGAGATGGCCACGCGGGCGCGGGCGCCGGGAGGCTCGGTCATCTGGCCGTAGATCAGGGCGGCCTTGTCGATAACCCCCGAGTCCTTCATCTCGTGGTAGAGGTCGTTGCCCTCACGGGTGCGCTCGCCCACGCCGGCGAACACCGAGATGCCGCCGTGCTGCATGGCGATGTTGTGGATCATTTCCATCATGATGACGGTCTTGCCCACGCCGGCGCCGCCGAACATGCCCATCTTGCCGCCGCGGGGGAAGGGCACCAGAAGGTCGATAACCTTCACGCCGGTCTCGAGCACGTTGACCGTGGTGTCCTGGTCCACCAGGCTGGGGGCCGGGCGGTGAATGGGGTAGTAGTGCTTGGATTCCACGGGGCCCAGGCCGTCCACGGGACGGCCCACCACGTTGAGCACCCGGCCCAGGGTCTCGTCGCCCACGGGCATCATAATTTGGTTGCCGGTGTTTTTGACCGGCAGGCCGCGGGTGAGGCCCTCGGTGACGTCCATGGCGATGCAACGCACCACGTTGTCACCCATGTGAAGCGACACCTCGACCACGAGGTTATCCTCTTGGTCGTTGATTCCAGGGTTGGAAATCAACAGGGCGGAAAAAATCTCGGGCAAATTGCCATCGGCGAACTCGACGTCCACCACCGGCCCGATTACCTGAGTGAGTTTGCCAGTGTTAACGATATCCATGACCAACCGGCCTCCTAACCAGAAGCGTTAGCTAAATACTTATAAACCCTAACCGGCTTTGAGGGCCTCGGCCCCGCCGACGATATCCATAAGCTCTGTGGTGATCGCGGCCTGCCGGGCCTTGTTGAAGGCCAAGGTCAGGTCTTGGATCAGATCCTTGCAGTTCTTGGTAGCGTTGTCCATGGCCGCCATTCGGGCCGCGTTTTCGCTGGTGGAGGTTTCCAAGAGCCCGCTGTAGACCCGCACGTTTATGTAGCGGGGCAGCAGGTCCACCAGAATCTCCTCGGCCGAAGGCTCGATGAGGTACTCCAGGGAGGACTCGTCCTCGTCGCCGACCGCCTCGGGGCTGATGGGCAGGAGCTTTTCCACCGTGGGAACCTGGGACGCTACGGAATGGAAGCGCGAGTAGAGCAGGTAGACCTCTTGCACCTCGCCGGAGAGGAAGGCGTTAAGCCCCATCCGGGCCACCTGGGTGGCCAGGTCGAAGTCAACCACGTTCATGACCCCGGGGAGCTTCTGGGCGAACTCCACCTTGCGGCGCGCAAAGAACTCAATGCCCTTGCGGCCCACCGCGTAAAAATCCACCTCGCGGCCTTCGCTCTTTTGCTCGGTCATGAACTTCTGGGCCTTGAGGATCAGGTTCATATTGAACGAGCCGCAGAGCCCGCGGTCGGCGGTTATGAGAATCAGGGCCACTCGGTCCACCTGCTCCGGCTGGGCCAGGAGAGGATGGGCCTCGGAGTCGATGCCCTCGCTCAGAGAACCCAGGACCTCGGAGAACTTGGCGGCGTAGGGCCGGAAGCGCTCGTTGCGTTCTTGCACCTGGCGCAGCCTGGCCGCGGCCACCATGTTCATGGCCCGGGTGATCTGGCGAGTCTTTTTGACCGCCGCAATCTTGTTTTGAATGTCGCGAAGTGCCGCCATGGCTGCCCTTCTTTACTGCTGAGCCTGGAATATGTCGGCAAACTCGGTAAGCGCCGCCTTCATCTTGGCATCCAGATCGTCGTCGATGGCCTTCTTCTCTTCCAGCTCTGCGAAGACCGCCGCGTGCTTGGACTCCATGAAGTCGTAGAGTTGCTTCTCGTACTCGGCCAGCGCGCCGACCTCGTATTTGTCCAGGAAGCCGCGGGTGCCGGCGAACAGGATAGTGACCTGCTTGACCATTGACAGCGGCTTGTACTGGGGCTGCTTGAGAATTTCCACCATGCGGAAGCCACGGTTTAGCTGGGCCAGGGTGGATTTGTCCAGGTCGCTGCCGAACTGGGCGAAGGCCTCCAGCTCGCGGAACTGGGCCAGGTCCAGGCGCAGGGTGCCGGCCACTTGCTTCATGGCCTTCACCTGGGCCGCGCCGCCAACGCGAGAGACCGACAGGCCAACGTTGATGGCCGGGCGCACGCCGGAGTAGAACAGGCCGGGCTCCAGGTAGATCTGGCCGTCGGTGATGGAAATCACGTTGGTGGGGATGTAGGCCGACACGTCGCCGGCCTGGGTCTCGATCACCGGCAGGGCGGTGAGCGAACCGGCGCCCAGATCGTCGCTGAGCTTGGCCGCGCGCTCCAGCAGGCGGGAGTGGTTATAGAAAATGTCGCCGGGATAGGCCTCGCGTCCCGGGGGACGCCGAAGCAGCAGGGAAATCTGGCGGTAGGCCACGGCCTGCTTGCTGAGGTCGTCGTAGCAGATCAGCGCGTGCCCGGCCCGGTCGCGGTAGTACTCGCCGATGGTGCAGCCGGAGTAGGGCGCGATGTACTGCAGGGTGGCGGGGTCGGAGGCGCAGGCGCTGACCACGCAGGTGTACTCCATGGCGCCGTGGCGGGTCAGGATGTCGATGACCTGGGCCACGGTGGACTTCTTCTGGCCCACCGCCACGTAGATGCACTTAACGTCCTGGCCCTTCTGGTTGATGATGGCGTCCACCAGAATGGCGGTCTTGCCGATCTGGCGGTCGCCGATGACCAACTCGCGCTGGCCGCGGCCAACCGGGGTCATGGCGTCGACGGCCTTGAGGCCGGTGTACATGGGCTCGTGCACGCTCTTGCGGGCCACGACGCCCGGGGCCACCACCTCGATACGGCCGCGCTCATCGGTTTCGATGGGGCCCTTGCCGTCCAAGGGGTTGCCCACCGGGTCGATGACCCGGCCGATGACCGCGTCGCCCACGGGCACGTCGGCGATGCGCCCGGTGCGCTTGACCGGATCGCCTTCCTTGATGTGCTCCACGTCGCCCATGATCGCCACGCCGACGTTGTCCTCTTCGAGGTTGAGCACCATGCCCAAAATTTTGTGAGGGAACTCCAGCAATTCACCGGCCATGGCTTTTTCCACGCCGTAGACGCGGGCGATGCCGTCGCCAACGCTCAGAACTGTGCCGGTCTCGCTGACCTCTACCTTCTTGTCGTAATCCTTGATCTGCTCACGGATTACCTGACTTATCTCTTCGGCTCTGATCTGCATTAGGCGTAATCACCCCTTCTCAAAGAATCCTTCAAAGTTTCCAGCTGCGTCTTGACGGTGCCGTCCAGAACCAGGTCTCCAATCTGGGCCCTTACACCGCCGATGAGGCTGGAATCCTCCTTGACTTCCACCACGACATCACTTCCGGCCAGCTTCGAGAGCACGTCCTTGATGCGGCCGACCTCCTCTTCGCTCAGAGGCGCCGCCGCGACCACCTCGGCCCGGGTGATGCCCTTCTCCTCGTCGAGCAAGCGGGCGTAGACACCGCTGATATCGCGGGTGGCCGCGATTCGGCCGCGGTCCATAAGCAGACGGAAGAAGTTTACTATGATGGGGCTGAGCCCCAATTTGTCCAAAAAGGTGTTCAGGAGTTTGCTGCGGTCGTCGAAGTCGATGGCCGGATTGGCCAGCACCTGCTCCAGTTCGGCCGAACCGGCAAACAGGGACGCCACCTCGGCCAACTCCTGTCCGTATTGATCCAGGTTCTCGTCTTCCTTGCCTATCTCAAGCAAGGCCCTGGCATAGCGTTTGGCTACGATGAGGCTTATCACTGTACCTCCTGCGAAACCTTGGCCAAGTACTCATCCACCAGGCGAGTCTGGTCATCGGAGTTGATTTTTTCCTTGAGCAGGTCCTCGGCCAGGGCAGCGCTCATCTCGGCCACATCGCGGCGCAGCTCGGCCTTGGCCTGGGCGGTTTCCTGCTCAATGGTGAAAGAGGCCTGCTCCTTGATGCGCTGGGCGCTAGATTCGGCGCCGGCGATGATGGCCGCCTTTTCTTTCTCGCCCATGGCCCGGAACTCGGCCAGGATCTTCTCGTGCTCCCCGGCGGCGTCGGCCAGGCGCTGCTCCATGAGCGCGTAGGCCCGGCGGGCCTCCTCGCGCTTGGCCTCCAACTCCTCCAGTTCGCTTTTGATCTGCTCCACACGGGAGCTCAAACCGCTTTTGAGGGGCTTCCTGAGAACCACCACCAGAACGGCCACCAACACCGCGAAGTTCATTATGCGGTAGATGAAGTCCCACATCTGGTGGTCGCTGACGCCGCCGCCTCCGCTGGAGGCCAGGGCCGGGCCGGCCAGGCCCAACACCAGGGCCAAGGCGGGAACCAGGCGCGTGGCAACCGTGGCGATCCTCATTGCAAGCTCCTCCCCAAGATTTTCTGAGCCAGTTCCCGCCCGAAGGACTGCACCTCGCCCTTGAGCTCCTGGCGCGCCTGGCCGATCTCGCCGACGATCTCCTCGCGCACCTTGGCCACCGTTTTTTCCATCTCGGCGGTGGCCGCGTCGATGATCTCGCGCTCGGCGCCGTGGGCCTGGTTTTTCATCTGTTCGCGGACCTCGGCTCCGTCGCGCCTGGCTTGGGTTCGGTTGTCCTCCAACTCCGCCGCTTTGACCTTGGCGCCCTCCTCCGAGGAGGTGATGTCGCCGGCCAATTGGGCCACCTTTTCCGCCCGCTGTTTGATGATGCCCCGGATGGGCCGGTACAGCAGGTAGTTGAGCGCCACGAGCAGCAACAAGAAGTTGCCGACCTGCCAGAACAAAGAGGCGTCTATGTCAATACTGACCATGCGACCTTTGCGCTCCCGCAAGTAGGGTGGAAAGGCGGCGAAACCTTTGCGGAATTATACATCCACCCGGAGCTTGCGAATAAAATTACTTGAAAATAGCTTGGTTATGGTCAATAGCCCCGCCCGGCGCCGGTGCCGAGCAAACCTGTTACCAAAAACACAAGCTGCGACCTTGTACAATATTTAACAGGACGTGTCAAAACTTTTTTTGCCTTGCCAGGAGCTTAAGTCCTTTTCCGGGCGGGCCTAGGCGGGTCCGGAAAGCAACTTGAGCCGGCTGGCCTCCTCCTGTTTTTCATCCAGGGCCATGTGGCAGCGTCCCTCGAAGCGAACGCCCTCTTCCATGACCACCAAAGGCGCGGTCACGTCGCCATAAAGCTGGCCCGGTTTTTTCAGCTCGATGCGTTCGCTGGCCTTCACGTTGCCGGACACCTGCCCGCAAATAATGACCTGGTTGGCCTCTATCTCGGCCTGCACCTCGGCGGTGGGCCCCACCAGCAAGGTTCCCTGGCCGTGGATGCGGCCCTGAAACTCGCCTTCCAGGTGGGCCTGGCCGCTGAAGCGCAGTTCGCCTTCCTGGCGGATGCCCCGTCCCAGAAAGTAGTTTACCGCGGAATCGCGTCGTTTCTTGCCCACCCGCCGTCTCCTTGCTCGGACCGCCGGCCCACCGGCCGGCTCCACGGATTTTATGTTTACTCAATGACGCATGCTGGAGGCCGGCGCAAAAACCGGCTCTTGCGGGGAAACAATATCTCCCTAGCACGCCCGCCCGGCGGGGGGCAAGTCAAAAGGGCGTCAGCGCAGGTCGGCTCCCCGGGGGCGCGGGGCCGTATAGGGCTTTTTTTGGCGGTAGAGCGCCAGCCGGCGCAGCATGGCTTCCGGGGCCGGCTCCTCCCCCTTGGGGCCTCGGGCGATGTCCACCGCCTGCACCTGGACCGCCGCCGCCTGAATGAAATCACCGGCGCGGGCCATGGCGGCGGCCAGGGTGTCCAGGGTGCTTTGGTCCCGTTCTATGAACGCCGCCTGCGTGGCCATCTCCATGGACTCGGGCCCGTTGCGGAACTTGGGGTCCGGGCAGGTGGCCAAGAGCCAGGCCTTGGCCTGGTAGGCCTGGCCGTAGCCCGGCTCCATCTCGATGGAGCGGTTGAAGTCGTCCAGGGCCTTTTGGTATTGCCCCAGGCGCTGCCAGGTGAGGCCCCGGTTGGTGAACAACAGGCCCCAGGCGGGATTCACATCTATGGCCTTGGCGTAGTCGGCCATGGCCTGGTCGTAGCTTTTTTTGGCGCGCTTTTTGTCGCCCTGGATGAGCAGGAAGTCGCCCTCGTCGGCCCAGGCGGCGGCCCGGTCGTTGTAGGCCACCGACAGGCTGTAGGGCTCCAGCTCCCCGGAGTCGATGGCCATGGTGTAGCGCTTCAGGGCCTCGGCCAGTTCGCCCCGGCGGTGGGCGTCCAGGCCCCGGTTCACGTCGGTCTGGGCCCATTGATAGGCCCCGGCCGCTCCGGCGGACAACAGCAGCGCCAGGCACAGGGCCAAAGCCAACCAGGCCGCCCCGCGCCGCGACACCGTATTTCGCTTGTCCATCGTTGTCATAGTTAAAGAATCTAGCACGGCGCTTCCCGTGGGTAAAGACGGCCTCTTGGGCTGGCGGGGCGGGGCGGGCAATATTTGCCGCTTGCTTTGGGTGGGATAGGACGGCTGGGCCTTGTCCAGCAAGCAAAGGCATGACGAGGGTATAGAGGAAAACCGCTTCGCGGATCGTCAAGACGGCTTCGCGAATATCCTACAGCGGCCGCAGGTGGTGGATGCACGTAGCCTCATCGTTTCCTTTGGCGCGTCACTACCGGAATGTGTTGGGCGCGGCCTGACACGGAAACGCCGAAGCTTGACCGGGTTATATGAGATGAATTATTCTGCATTGGAAGTGGGAGAGTAGAGATTTTCACACGGTTTTATCCGAGGAGAATATTCAATGAAAAGAACCGTATTGCTTCTTGTCTTGACCCTGGCTCTGCTCTTGAGCGCGCATGTTGGCCTTGCCGGCGGGGAAAAAATATTCATGCTAATTGAAAAGGACGGCGACGGGCACATCACCAAGGAAGAGATAATCGCCCACTTCGCCGACAAGGAACAAGGGCCCACCGCGGAAGAGGTGGAGGCCTTCATCGCCCACAACGACAAGGACAAAAACGGCAAGATCTCGGCCGATGAGTGGAAGAACCGCCAGCAGCCGCCTGACAAGAAATGACGCCGGCAAGGCAATAGTATTCCAAACGAGGAGAGGGAAATGAGACTCGGAGGTGCAAGTCTGCTCCTGGTGCTGTCGGCTCTTTTGGCAACCGCTAGTTTGTCTACACCGCCGGCTTGGGGGGCCTGCCATACCACCCACGCCAATTTTTATTGCGGGTTTGACGATAGCGGAAAATGTCTAGGGCGACGGTCCGTGGAGGCAGTTTATAATTGGGTGACGTTGGGCTGTGTACCTGCGGGATGTAAATATAGTCCGGAATCAGAAACAGGCTGGGAATGCATTGACATGTTACGTAGGTATGCCTGTCCCTGGTGGGGTAAAGAATGTGCGCAAATCCAACCTTGCTGGTCGCCCGTTTATGTGAAGTTCAATAAACCGCCGGGACAGTTCATGGGTAAACCCGGTTCTTCTGGCGACTGCGGTTGCTACTACCAGGGTCGTTGAAGTTGAATTCAAACCACGATTAGAATTTTAAGTTGAAATGATGCCGCCGGGGCGGTAGCTCCAAACGAGGAGGGGGATAATGAGACTCGGAGGTGCAAGTCTGCTCCTAGTGCTGTTGGCCCTTTTGCTGGCTGCGGGTTTCGCCGCGCCACCGGCTTGGGCCGGTTCCTGCCACACCATGCACGCGGACTTTTATTGCGACACTGAAGCCTGTCGAGGAGCACTAATTCATTGCGGGCGCCGGACGGTGAAGTCGAAATGGGATTGGCAAGCGGTAGCCTGCGTACCCGAGGGGTGCAGCTACTCCGTTGGCACTAATACGGTGGACTGCGGCGGAGCCATTCAGCGATATGGTTGCTCCTGGTGGGCTAAGAAATGCCATAACTTTAATCGTGGCGGCGGCGATTCCGGTTCTTATATGTGGATTAAGTTCCGTGCCGGAGCTATAACTCACAGTTCTGAAACGGAATTTTGTTATCAAAAGTAGCGCTGGCAAATGCCTGGCGGCACCTGCCGGCAAAGGGTTGAAAAAGGCCGTCCCGGGCCTGATCCGGAGGTAAGCCCGTCAACATCGTCAATCACTTAGAACGGAAATTTCGTTTTTTGTTTCGTTTAGGTTTCTTGCTTCTTCCCCTTTTCCTCTCAATATAGATCCAATAAATTTTCCAGCCTTCGTCACTATATGTCCTGGCTTAATAGGGGATTATATACAGCGAGGCCAGCGCGCAGCCGACAACGCGGCTTCGCCAGGGGGTGCTAGGCGAGCGCCGCCCGCAACGAAGCATAGCGCCGCATGGCGAAGCCGCCTATGGTCGATGGAAGATAAACCGCCGCATGGCCACGCCCTGTATAAGCCCCAGGGCGGCCATGGTGGTGATAAGCGAGGAGCCGCCGTAGCTGATAAAGGGCAGGGGGATGCCCACCACCGGGAACAGGCCCAGCACCATGCCCACGTTTATAACCGCCGGCCAGAAGATCATGGCCGTGCCCCCCACCACCATCAACAGGCCCTGACGGTCCTTGGTGCGGTAGGCGGTGGCCAGGCCCCGGTAGACGATGGCCGCCACCAGCGAGAGCACCACCACCCCGCCGATGAAGCCCCACTCCTCGGCCAGCACCGAGAAGGCGAAGTCGGTGTGCTGCTCGGGCAGGAAGTGCAGCTGGCTCTGGGTGCCGGCCAGAAAGCCCTTGCCCGTGAACTGGCCCGAGCCCACCGCGATCTTGGACTGGATGAGGTGATAGGCCGAGCCCAGGGGGTCGCTCTCCGGGTCCAGGAAGCTGAAGATGCGCCGCTTCTGGTAGTCCTTCATGAAGCGCCACACCAGGGGCAACACCAGCACCAGCCCACCGCCGGCGATGGCCAGGTCCCTGAGCCTGATGCCGTTGAGCAATATCACGCTGCCCGCCACCATGAGCACCAGCAGGCAGGTGCCCAGGTCGGGCTCCTTGAGGATCAAGAGGGCCGGAATCAGGGCCAGGCCCACCGGGACCAAAAGCTGGTGCAGGCGGTAGGGCTCGGCCTGGTCGCGGCGCTGGAAATGGGCGGCCAAAACCAAGACCACCGCCAAGCGGGCCAGCTCCGAGGGCTGGATGACCAGGGGCCCCAGGGCCAGCCAGCGCTGGCTGCCTCCGATGACCTTGCCCCAGAAAAGCACCGCCACCAGCATTATCACCACCAGTACATAAAAAGGGTAGGCGATGGTGCTCAGGCGTTGGGGCCCGACCATGGCCACGGCCAGCATCACCACCAGGCCCAGGCCCAGCCAGTAGGCCTGTTTGACGTACACCGGCGTGCCCGTGGCGGCGAAGGAACTGGCCGCCGAATAAAGGTTGAGCACCCCGCAGGCGCCCAGGGCCAGCACCAAAACCAACAGCAGCCAGTCGAAGCTGGACACCATGCGGCGGTCGATCATGGGTTGGCTCCCGGCCGGGCCGGCTTGCGGGCCGGGGCGGAGGGGGCCGCAGTTCCAGGCTTGGGCTTGGGCGGCTGTTTGGGCTGGGGTTCGGGCAGGCCGAAGTAGGCCCGCATGACCGCCGCGGCCACCGGGGCGGCTTCGGAGCCGCCGTGCCCGCCGTGCTCCACCACCACCCCCACCGCGATGCTGGGGTTCTCCACCGGGGCGTAGGCCACGAACAGGGCGTGGGAGCGGTACTTCCAGGGCACGTTTTCCTCGTCGCCAAAGGATTTCTCGAACTTGAGCCCCACCACCTGGGCGGTGCCGGTCTTGCCGGCCACGGTGATCCCCGGCAGGCGGGCCCGGCGGGCGGTGCCGTGTGGCTCGTTGACCACCGCGCTCAGGCCCTTGGCTATGGTTTCAATATGCTCGGGGGCGATGGCCACCCGGGCCGTCACCGGCTCGGGCGCGGGCACCGCCGAGCCGCCGGGCGGGGTCACCGTCTTGACCAGGGTGGGGGTCACCAACAGGCCGCCATTGGCCACCACCGCCGTCATGCGGGCCATTTGCAGGGGGGTGACCAGGGTGAAGCTTTGGCCGATGGCCAGGGAAAGGGTTTCGCCGTCCTGCCAGGGCTCCTTGAAGCGCTTCTTCTTCCACTTGGAATCCGGCACCAGACCCGGGGACTCGTGGGGCAGGCTTATGCCCGTGGGCCGGCCCAGGCCAAAGGCCCGGGCCCACTTGGCCAGGCGGTCCACCCCCAGCTTGAGGCCGGTCTTGTAGAAGAACACGTCACAGGACTCGCGGATGGCCTTGTGGATGTCGGTGTGGCCGTGGCCTCCCTTTTTGTAGGCCCAACAGCGGTAGTAGCGGCGGCCGAAAGGCATCTGGCCGGCGCAGAAAAATCGGGTGGTGAGGTTGATGGCCTTTTCAGCCAGGCCGGCGGCGGCGGTGACGATCTTGTAGGTGGAGCCGGGCGGGTACATGCCGCTGACGGCCCGGTCCTTCAAGGGATGTAGCGGGTCTTCGGACAGGGCCTTCCACTGCTCCACGCTCATGCCGGTGATGAAGTCGTTGGGGTCGAAAGTGGGGCTGGAATAAAGGCAAAGCACCTGGCCGGTGCGCGGGTCCAGGGCGGCCACCGCCCCCACCCGGCCCTCCAAGGCCTTGGCCGCCGCCTTTTGCAGGTCCAGGTTGATGCTCAGGGTGAGGTCCGCCCCCCGGCTGGCCGGGACCTCTTGCAGCAGCTTGATCTCCCGGCCCACGGCGTCCACCTCCACCTGGCGGGCGCCCCGGCGGCCGTGCAACATCCTCTCCCGGCTCTTTTCCAGGCCGTAGCGCCCCACCCAGTCGCCCATGCGGTACACCGCCCGGTTGCTGACCTCCAACTCCCGCTTGTTTATCTCGCCCAAATAGCCGATGACGTGGGCGGCCAGCTTGGGGGCCAGGTAGGCCCGCTGGTAGCGCACCAGCACCTTCACCCCGGGCAGCTCATAGCGGAAGGTTTCCAGCAGGGCCAGCTGGTGGCGGTCCAGATGGGTGCGCAGCACCACCGGCTTGAAGGGCGGCTGGCCCTGGGCGGCCCATCGGGCCTTGTCGACCTCTCCGGGTTTCAGTCCCACCAGGTTGTTCAGGCGGCGGGTGAGGGTGGCCCAGTCGGCCACGTCCTCTGGGATCACCGCCAGGGTGAAGGCCGGGCGATTGTCGGCCAGCAGGCGGCCCTTGGCGTCGAAGATGAGCCCCCGGCTGGGGGGCAGATCCACCAGGCGTATGCGGTTGGTCTCGCTGAGAAGGCGGAAGTGCTCGCCCTTGAGCAGCTGCAAAAACCACAGGCGGCCCAGGAGCACAACGAAAGCCAGGCCCACCACCACCGCGGCGGTGAGCAGGCTGCGCCGGATATGGGGGTTCTCTCCCGGCTCCAGGCCCCGTCCACCCACCGAGGCCGGTTTGGGCACCTGGCTCAGGTTCATGGGACGGCCTTGTATTCCGAGGGCCAGCAACGGGCCAGCAATCCCACCAGGGCCTCGTTGAGACCAAAGAACAGGGGTGCGGTGAGGGCGCTGATAAGGCCCTGGGCCAAAAACAAAAGGGGTAGGTTCGCCGGGGGCACGTAGGAAGGCACGGTGAGGGTCACTCCCCCGGCGGTGAGCAGATGGGCCAGGACGCTGAGCACGCCCACCGAAAGCATCTGAAAAGGCCAGGAGGCGATGTCCAGCTTGCGCCGGGCCAGTTGGCAGATGACGTAGATCACCGAGAAGATCACCAGGTTGAGGCCCATGACCCCGCCGGAGAGCAGGTCGGCCAAGTAGCCCAGGAACATGACCACCACGAAGCCCAGCACCAGGGGCAGGCGATAGCCGGCCGAGACCACCAGCACGATGAGGGGCTCCAGGCGCAGGGGCCCCAAGGCCCACCAGGAAAAGGCGGTGGAGCCCAACACGGCCAGCAGGAAGCCCAAGACCAAGGTGGCCAGGGCCCGGGGCCCGCGGCTGGCGTCGCGCCTCAACCTAGCCTCGCCGGGCCCGCCGGGGGCTCCATATAGTAAGGTAGCGTTTCATGGCCACGGCCCCCTATTGGTCCAGCTGGCGGCGGCGCAACATAACCAGCACCTCCTCCAGCCTCCCGAAATCCACCGCCGGGGATATCTCCACCCGCTGGAAGGCCCCGTCCTCTTCCTGACGCACCTTGGACACCGTGCCCACCAGCACCCCCTTGGGATAGACCCCGGCGGCCCCGCTGGTGACGACCTTGTCGCCCGGCTGCACGTCCTCGGTGTGGATGACGTACTTCAAGCGCAGCTCGCCGCCGGGCGCGCCCTCCACCACCCCCCGGGCCCGGGAACGCTGCACGATTACGTCCACCCCGCTGTTGGGGTCGATCAACAGCAGCAGCTTGGCGTAGTGGGGGCTGGCCCAGA
The DNA here is from genome assembly GCA_018819925.1 of Pseudomonadota bacterium. Lineage (GTDB taxonomy): Bacteria > Desulfobacterota > Desulfarculia > Desulfarculales > Desulfarculaceae > Desulfoferula. The sequence continues at coordinate 4,747 of JAHJPG010000103.1, read as the reverse complement.
TGATCCGCCCCACCGCACCCCGGGCGCAGACCACCGGCATCAGGGGCAACACTCCATCGGAGGAGCCCTTGTTTATTATCACCGTCTTGAACTGTGAGCTGGGGTCGGTGCCCACCACCTCGGCGGCGACCATGGGGTAGTCCAGGTTCCGCTTGAACTCCAAAAGCTTCTTTAGCCGCCGGTTGGCCAACTCCAGCTCGTCGTGGTCCACGGTGCGCTGCTTGAGGGCGGCCAGCTCCCGCCTGAGGCGGTCGTTCTCCTCGGCGGCCTGCACCAAGGCGAAGTAGTGCCGCCAAATGGAGTTGAACCACTGGCCCACCCCGCTGATGCCCCGCTGCACCGGACCGGCCGCCTCCAACAAGTAGCGGCCGGCGGGGATGCGCTCCACCCCTTTGCCCGCGCTGAAGGAAAAGTAGGCCAAGGCCCCCAGAACAAAGAGGCCCACGATGATGGGAAAGCGATACTTGCGGAAAAAGTTCACGGCGTCATGACTAATAGTTGCAACCGTAACCAACGACGCCGCCGGGCGATTCTGGCGGCCGCTACTTGATCATGACCTCCTTGAGGAGGTCGATGTTGTCCAAGGCCCTGCCCGAACCCAACACCACCGTGGACAGGGGGTCCTCGGTTATGGCGATGGGCAGATGGGTCTCTTTGGCCAAAAGGGCGTCCAGCCCCCTGAGCAGGGCGCCGCCGCCGGTGAGCACGATGCCGTTGTCCACGATGTCCGCCGCCAACTCCGGCGGAGTCTGCTCCAGGGCGATCTTCACCGTCTCCACGATGGCGTCGATCTGCTCGGTGATGGAGTGGCGCACCTCCTCGGCGGTGATCTTCAGGGTCTTGGGGATGCCGGTGATGAGATCTCGGCCCTTGACCTCGATGGATTCGGGCATGGGATCCCCCGTTTCGGCGTCCTCCTGCCCCGGCGAGGGGTTGCCCGTAAAGTCGAGGTAGGCGTTGCCGATGGTGGTCTTGATCATCTCGGCGGTGCGTTCGCCGATGAGCAGGTTATGCTTGCGCTTGATGTATTGCAGGATGGCCTCGTCCATCTTGTCGCCGCCCACCCGCACGCTCTTGGCATAGACCACGCCGGCCAGGGAGATGACCGCCACCTCGGTGGTGCCTCCCCCGATGTCCACCACCATGCTGCTGGTGGGCTCGGTGATGGGCAGGCCCGCCCCGATGGCCGCGGCCATGGGCTCCTCGATCAGGTAGACTTCCCGGGCCCCGGCGCTCTCGGCGCTTTCCTTCACCGCCCGCTTTTCCACCTGGGTGATGCCGCTGGGCACGCTGATGATGATGCGGGGCCGCACCAGGGTGCGCCGGGCGTGGACCTTGCGGATGAAGTGCCTGAGCATGGCCTCGGTGACTTCGAAGTCGGCGATGACGCCGTCCTTCATGGGGCGGATGGCCTGGATGTTGCCCGGGGTGCGCCCCAGCATCATCTTGGCCTCCTTGCCCACGGCCACCACTCGGCTGCCCCCCCGGGCGTCTTTGCGCACCGCGACCACGCTGGGTTCGCTGAGCACGATGCCCTTGCCTTTGACATAGACCAGGGTGTTGGCCGTGCCTAAGTCAATGGCCATGTCGTTGCTAAACATTCCAAGCAGTGGATCGAGGAACATGGAGGCTCCCAGGGCAAGAAATGTAGGGTGAACATCTCCGGGCGTCAAGGGGGAGACTACCAGACCCAGCCGGGGCAAGCAACCCTTTTAAGGTCGAATCTTGGTAACTTGCGGCCCATTGCCCCCCCACAAGACATGCCTGGGGCGCGAGCCGGGGATTTGACAATAACCGCCTCTTGTGATTAACTTTGCACCTTGCATGGCCGTCCGCCTGCGGGCGCGGGCTCCAACCATGGCCCCGCCGACATTCAGGGCGCGCCCCACACTGCGGCCTCAGTCCGGTCAATGCGGCCGGTGGGGGTCCTATACCTGTTTTTGCAAAGGGTGGTTACCGATGAAACAGACCTATCAGCCCAGCAATACCAAGCGCAAGCGCACTCACGGCTTTTTGGTGCGCAGCCGCACCCGCGGCGGCCGCGCCGTTCTGGCCCGCCGCCGCTCCAGGGGCCGCAAGCGGCTGTCCGTGTGAGGCCAGCGGGGGCCGATGCCCGGAAGGGATTTCTCTCTGCCCAAGGAGGCGCGCCTGCGCAAACGGCCCCAGTACCTGGCCGTGCAGGGCGGCGCTCAACGCCGCCGCAGCCGTCACTTTGTGCTGCTTTGGCGGGCCAACGGCCTTCAGACCAGCCGTCTGGGAGTAACCGTCACCAAGCGGGTGGCCGGCGCGGTGGGCCGCAACCGGGTCAAGCGCCGGGTGCGCGAAGCCTTCCGGCAATCCCGGACTGGGCTGCCGCCGGGGCTGGACCTGGTGGTGGTGGCGGCTTCCGGAGCCCCCGAACTCAGTTTTTCGCAAGTCCGGCAAGAGCTGTGGGAGCTTTGGAAACATCTGTCAGCCCCAGCCCGGTCCGCCTGAACCCGGCGGTCATGGCGGCGCGGGGGCTGGTGCGCCTGTATCAGCTCACCCTGCGCCCCTACCTGGGCGGCCAGTGCCGCTTCTATCCCACATGCTCCGAATACGCCCTGGACGCCCTGGCCAAGTACGGCCTGTGGCGCGGGCTGGGCAAAAGCCTCTGGCGAATCGCCCGCTGCCATCCATTCTCCGCGGGCGGTCACGACCCGGCCTAGGCCGGAGCGGCCGCTTAGGGAAGCGCAATCATGGATCAAAAACGCATGTTGCTGGCCCTGGCCCTGAGTGTGGGCCTTATGTGGGCCTGGATAATGATATTCGGCGGCGACAAGACCCCCAAGGCGCCGGCCCCCCAACCCAAGGCCGCCCAGAGCCAGACCCAGACCGCCAAGGGCCAACCTCCGGCGCCCCAGACCACGCCCAGCACCGCTCCGGTGGCCCAGGCCCCCAGCCTGGCCGGCCCGGCGCCCACCCCGGCCGGCCCCGAGACCCTGGTGGAGGTGAGCACCCCTCTGTACACGGCCATGTTCACCAGCCGGGGAGGCGGGGTGAAGACGGTGGCGTTGCAGGATTACTATAACCAGCCGGAGAAAAAGGGCGGCCACTTCGCGGTGCTGAACCTGGGAGAGGGCCAGCCCGCCTCTTTGTCCTTCAACCTGACCAAGGTGGCCCCCAGGCTGGACGTCCAGAACTTCACGCCCTCCACGGACAAGCTCTCGGTGAGCCAGGGCAGCAAGTCCCTGACCTTCACCACCCAGGTGGCCGGGATCACCGTGGAGAAGACCTACACCTTCCGGGCCGACTCCTACGCCTGGGACCTCAAGGTGCGCCTGGTCAACAACAGCGGCCGCGCCCTGAGCCTGCAACCATCCCTGGGGTTGGTGGAGGAAAAGAAGCGCGCCGAATCGGCGGCCTACGCCTTCACCGGCATCCAGTATTCCAAGGGCGGACGCTATCAGGAAATGAGCGCCGGCGACCTTGACGACAATCCAAAGGACTCCGGCGAAATCAGCTATATGGCCCTGTCCATCCCCTACTTCATGGGCGCGGTGGCCCCCTTGAACGCCCAGGGCGCGGCCCCGGCCAAACGCTTCGTGGCCGGCAGCGAGCTGGGCCCGCTCATGGTGGCCACGGTGGTGGAGCCGCTGGTGGAGCTGGCCCCCGGGGCCACCCGCGAGTTGGGCTACATGGTGTTCTACGGCCCCAAGGACCTGAAGATCCTGAACCCCCTGGGCCACGACCTGTCCGACGCGGTGGACTTCGGCTGGTTCGACATAATCGCCAAGCCCTTCCTCATCGCCATGAACTTCATCTACGACTTCATTGGCAACTACGGCATCGCCATCATCATCGTCACCCTGCTGACCAAGCTCATCTTCTGGCCCCTGACCCGCAAGAGCTACCAGTCCATGAAGTCCATGCAGAAGCTTCAGCCCCACGTGAAACGCATCCGGGAGAAGTACAAGGACGACAAACAGCGCATGAACCAAGAGATCATGCAGCTATATAAGACATACAAGGTGAACCCCGCCGGGGGGTGCCTGCCCATGGTGGTGCAGATCCCGGTGTTCATCGCCTTCTACAAGGTGCTGGGCAACGCCATCGAATTGAGGCACGCCCCCTTCATGCTGTGGATCAACGACCTGTCCGCCCCGGACCGCCTGGCCATCGGCTTCGATATCCCCTACGTGGGGGCCGGACTGCCGGTGCTCACCCTGCTCATGGGCGCCTCCATGTTCATACAGCAGAAGATGACCCCCACCACTGGCGACCCCACCCAGGCCAAGATGATGTTGCTCATGCCGGTGGTCTTCACCGTCATGTTCATCAACTTCCCGGCGGGCCTGGTGCTCTACTGGTTGGTCAACAACCTCTTCAGTATTGGCCAGCAATACCTGACCAACAAAAGCAAGTCGTGACCTAGCTATGCAATTGGTTGAATTTACTGGCAAAACTACCGAAGACGCCCTGCGGGCCGCCGAGGAGCACTTTGGACTGAGCCTGGATCAGTTGGAAGTGGAAGTAGTCCGCGCCGGCTCCAACGGCTTCTTCGGCCTGTTGGGGGCCAAGAAGGCGGTGGTCAGGGCCCGGCCCCAGGGCAAGAGCGCGGCCGACGAGGTGGCCGAGATGGTGGCCATGGTCACCGAAAACACCGCCGGCCTCAAAAAAGCCCCGGCGAGGCTCGCCCCCGCCACGCCGCCACGGCCCCAGGCTACCCGGGGAGCCCAACCCGCTCCCCGGCCCGCGCCGCAGGCCCCCCCCCGGCCCAAGCCCGAGG
>JAHJPG010000102.1 GCA_018819925.1 Pseudomonadota bacterium | reverse complement strand
TCTAGGAGCCCATAACATTTGCTTGTTGACGAGATGTAAGAGCCCTGGGGCAAACCAAGTCCCAGGGCTCTTCTGGTTGCGAAAACGGCAGATGGTGGAATTATCAGGCGCCTGATGACGGAGGGAAAAGCCGCAGAAATGGCTTAAGGAAATCCGGTCCTCAAGGTTTTCAGACAACTCACGATCGGAAAGGCCATACCAGGACTGAAGCAGCAGGGCCTTGAACATGCCCAGGGCGGGATAGGCCGGATTGCCCACCGCATTGGCTTCTCTTTACAACTTCTTGTCCAGAATCTTCTGTATAAGGCGCCAGTCGATTATTTCATCGATCTTTCCAGGCGTGGTCTTGCCGCGATTGCGCTGAACGGCGGCCAGATCGGTTAAGCCGTCCTTTTTGTGAAACGATTGGCCAAAATCCTCCTCCCATAACGATCACTTCAGCATATTAATGAATTATAACAATAAGTTAAATTGCAAAGCGACCATGCACTCCGTGCAGCGATCTCACATTACAAATACATCTCGATTCTCCCTTTTCGTCGCCTGGCACTTTGGTAGGATTCCCCGAAAGCTATTTTAGGTTACTGTGTCGCTTTTGTGTCGTCAGGGTGTGCCTAAACACCCCTAAATGGCCCTAAATGACAACTTCCCGGTAGGTCTAAATGCCTACCGGGAAGTTGTCTAACAGCCTAATAAAACTGTTTTTTCTTTGGTGCGCCCGGCCTGATTCGAACAGGCGGCCTACGGATTCGTAGTCCGGCGCTCTATCCAGCTGAGCTACGGGCGCTTATGTTTGCCGCCCTTGGGCGACAGATGCGGATTATAACAAAAACCTCCGACTTAGCAAGCCGTAATCGGCCCTTAGGCCAATTCCTCGGCCGCCTCGCGCATCAAGCGGGCGATGGGCAGCCCCTGGGGACAGGCCGCCTGGGCCGGGGCGAAGTCCATGGCCAGCAGGCTTTCCGGCCCCTGGGGCAGGGCCTGGGCCAGGGTCTGGCGGGCCAGGTTCCGGTCTCCGTGGCAGCGGGCGTACATGAGCCCGCGCATGATATCGGCCACCGGCGCGGCCCCGGACAGGGCGTCTTCGCACAGCGAGGCGCACCCGGCGCAGTAGCAGCCCGCCGTGGAGGCTGCGTGGGCGCGCAAGGCCCGGCGATCTGCGGCGCTCAGAGCGGTGCGGTCCAGTGAAGCCGCCGCATTGGCCCGCAGAATGGTGATGTTTGGCATCTGGGAGCAGATGGCAGCGATGCGTTTGTCCTCCCACACCACCAACATCTTGGCCTGGAAGGGGGTGAAGCCCTTTTTCAGGAAGCGTCCCGCCAGTCGCACCTCGCCTTCGCTGTCGTCGGCCACCGGCCCGCCACCCTGGGTCTTCATGGCCGTAAGCCCTATGCCCGCGTCATAACAGGCCTGCACCGCCGCGTTCATGCCCTGGGAGTGCATGATGCGGTAGTTGTAGGTCATCATGATGCCGTCGATGAAGTCCAAGCGGGGGGCCTCGGCCAGGCAGTGCTCCATGTTGCGGTGGGTGGAAAACCCGAACAGCTTCACCTTGCCGGCCTGCTTCATCTTGGCCGCCCAAGCCTTTATCTCCGGCCTGTCCACCTCGGAGATGTCGCTGATGGCATGCACGAAGAACAGATCCACGTATGATGTGTTCAGGCGTTTAAGAGACTGGTTAAGCTCGCTCTCCAGATCCTCGACCTTGCGCTTGTGGGCCTTGGTGACCAGGAAGATGCGGCCCCGCTCCTGGGGGTAGCGGGCCAGAAAATTGCCGATGCCTGTTTCGCTGCGCCCGCCGGTGTAGCTGTAGGCGGTGTCCCAGTAGTCCACCCCCAGCTTGAGGGCCTGGTGCAGCACCATTTGGTTGCTCACGATGTCGAAGATGCCCCCCAGGGACAGGGTGGCCACCTGGACCCCGGTCTTGCCGAAGGGGCGGCGGGGCACCTTGATCTCTTCGGCCGCCCGGGCCGGACCGGCCCCGGCCCCCACCAGCAGGGAAGCAGCCCCCGCCGCGCTTACGGTCTTGATGAAATCCCGGCGGCTGCTCCCGGTCTTTTGTTTGGCCATGTCGCTAAACCTCCCTTGGGTTCACCCAAGCCGGCCGCCTTCCCGGCGGCGTTGTGGTCCGGTTAACTCAAAATTATAGCAGGCCCCTGGGCGGCGATGCGGAGGGAACAAGCGAACAATTCGGCGACGTTTCCCGCCCCTAACCAGGCCCGGCGCCCTTGAGCAGCAGAGAGTGGGAGCGCTCCCGGGTGGCGTTTTCCGCGCTCACCCGGATGGCCCGCTTGCCGCTCACCGGGCATTCGTGCTGGCAGATGCCGCAGCCGGTGCAACGGGCCGGGTCCACGTAAGGCCGTTGTAAGCGCACCGCCACGCTGAGAGGAGCGCCGGGGGTGGGAGCGCGCCAATCCGGCCCTGGAGCCAGAGTCATGCTGGCCGCGCCGTTGGTCACGATGCGGGCCCGGGCCGCGCCGGCTTGCAGGTAATAGTCACCGCTGGCCAGGGCGTCTGGCTTCAAGGCCTTGCCGCTCACCGCCAGTTCGCCGCCAGAGGACGGCCCGGCCTTCAGGCCGCCCAGCACCGTCTCCCAGGCCAGGCGGGTGAAGATGGCCTTGGGGCTCACCGGGCAGTTTTCCTGACACACGATGCAGGGCCGGTCCATGGCCCAGGGCAGGCAGCGGCCCCGGTCCAGGAAGGCGCAGCCCAGGCGGATGGGCCCCTGGGCCGCGTACTCGCCCTTGCCCAGCTTTTCGTCCAGGGTAATGGGCCGGATAGCCGCGCTGGGGCATACGTGGGCGCAGGCGATGCAGCGGGGCTGGCAACCGCTGGTCCCGATGGTCATACCCAGCACCGGGGTCCACAGCCCTTCCAGGCCGAAGGAAGGCCCGGCCGGTTGCAGCACCCCGGTGGGGCACACCCGCATGCACTGGCCGCAGCGCAGGCAGCGGCGCAAAAATTCGCTCTCGGGCAGGGAGCCCGGTGGGCGGATAAGGGCCGGATTCCAGCCCGGCCCCAGCACCCCGCTCAGGCTCAGGATGGGCGGGGCGGCCAGGCCCAGGCCCAGCCCGGCCAGCACCCGGCGGCGGCTCAGGTCCGGGGCGGCCTCGCCCCCGAGCGAAGGTTTGGTGGCGTAGGTGACGGCCTCCTCGGGGCAGCCGTCCAGGCAATTCATACACAGCACGCACTCGGCCGGGCGCAAGCGACCCGCCGGGCGGGCCGCGCCGGAGCAGGAGGCGTCGCAGCTCATACAGGCCCCGCAGCGGGCCTGGGTCTTGCCCACCCGCCACAGGGCGTGACGGCCCAGCAGACCCAGCAGGGCCCCGGTGGGGCACACGAAGCGGCAAAAGAAACGGGGCCGCCACAGGTTGAGCAGCAGGGTGGCAAAGAACACCGCCGCGATGAGACCGGCCCCTTGGTAGAAGCGCGGGCCGGGCCAGGCCACCCGGGCCGGGGCGTCGGCCAGGGGCAGAAGGACCAAATTCACCGAACGGCTGACCAAGGGGATGGGGTCCAGCAGGCCCGCCAGGAGCCAGGCCCCGCCGCTGGGGGCCAGCAGGCTCCAGGCCACCCACACCGCCAGGACCAGGCCCACGGCCAGGGCGTAGGCGCGCCCGCCCTGCCCCTTGCGGGTGGCCAGAAGCACCAGGCCCAGCACCAAGGCCCCGGCCAGGGCCGCGGCCACCTGGCCCATGGCCAAACGGGCCGCCAGGTCACTGGCCGCCGCGCCCAGGAAAAAGGCCAGCAAAAAGTATTTGATCTGCTGGGCCGGATGGGGGGCGTTGCGTTGCACGCGCTCCTTGAGGGGTTTGTTGCGCGCGCCCAGCCAGCCCACGAAATGGTGCATGGCCCCAAAGGGACAGACCCAGCCGCAGAAAAAGCGCCCCGCCACCAGGGTGAGGGCCAGCACCGCCGCGCCCCACCACAGGCCCGCGTAGAGCGAGCCCGCGGCCATCAGGCTGGTGAGACCGGTGAGGGGGTCCAGCTCCAGGAACCAATTAACCGGCCAGCCCCGGAGTTGCCACAGGCGCTCGCCCACCGTGGCCACCAGGCAGAACCACAGGAACAGGGCCAGGAAGAAGCCTTGGCTAATGCGCCGGACGGTTACTATGCGCATCAGCCCAGCTCCACCTTGGTGGGGTTCAGGGATTCGTAGTCCGTGGTGCCCGCCCCGGCCTGGGCGGCCAGGCCCAGCCAGGGCACCTGCGCGGGCTTCAGGCCCAAGAGCCCCACGGCCATGGAGTCCACGGCCACCTGGTCCGTGCCCAGGATCATGGTGTCAGTGGGCCTCAGATCCTCCAGAGAGCCGCCGGTGGGGCCGTTGTGGGCCAGGGTGGCCACCCCGTCGGCGATGACCAGGCTGGGGGTCACCATGCGCCCCAATTCGCTGATGATGCCGTTTATGTCCTGGTGGAACACGTTGCGCCGGCCCCCCAGCAGGCCGTACCAGTTTTTCATGGTCACCGACGCCTGGCTGCGGTGGTGGTCCTTCACCGGGGCCAGGCCTATGAGGCGGTGGGCCCCGGCCAAGGGGCCGTACATGAGCGGCCAGTCCACGATGAGCCGCCCGCCGGGCAGGGTGTAGGGCCTAAAGGCCCCAGGGTGGGGCAGCACCACCTTGGCACCGGCCTGCCGGGCGGCCGGACCGATGCCGCTGAGTTCGAAGCAGGAGGCCGGGTCGTTGATGGGGTTGTCGGTGACAACCACCTGGGCCGCCCCGGCCTTCAGGCACAAACGCACCAGCTCGGCCACCAGCTCGGGGTTGGAGGTGGCCCCCAGGGCGGGCGGGGTGGCAAAGGCCGCGTTGACCTTGATGACCACCTTGTGCCCCGCCCCCACAAAGGCGGCGATGCCGCCCAGGGTCTCCAGGCCGGCCCGCAGGGCGGGCACCCGGTGGCCGCTCTTGACCACGGCCACGCGCCCCCCCGTGCCCGCCACGGCGAAGGACGGCAGCTTCACCGATTCGGCCCGGCCCGACTCGGCGCCGGGCCCCTGGGTGTCGTGGGCCCACCAGCCCAAAGCCCCGATGGCGGCCATGCCCAGGCCCGCCTTGCCCGCACGCAAAAGGAAGCGGCGGCGGTCCATGTCAGCATCCCGGCTCATGGCTGGGCCTTTTCCAGGGTCCCACGCAGGCGCTGGGCCAGGGCCAGAGTGGCGGCGCGGTCTTCGGCTCCGCGCACCCCGGCCAGAAAAGGCCCTTGGGACCAAAACAACTCCCAGGAGCCGAAGACCTCCAGCAGGTTCGCGCCGGGCAGGTCGGCCGGGGCGGGCTGAGGATTGCCGCCGTTGTCCTTGAGGAAAGCCGCGTAGGCCCTGGCTTGCTTTTGGGCCGTGGCCCCATCGGCCCGGCGGGCCAGGAAGGCCAGCAACTCCTGGCCTCCCCGGGGATAAGTGGCGATGAATATTTGGTCCAGCCCGGCCATGCCGAATGCGTCCTTGGCCAGAAGCACCACCGAGCCGGGCTTCATACCCTGGGCCGGAAAGAGATCAGCTTCGGCGGGCGCGGCGCTGGACGTAGCTGGCAGTTTGGCCAGGAGGGCCTTGGCCGCCTGGTCCAGCCCCTGGCGCAGGGCGGGCTCGGGGGTGGAGGCCACCGCCTCCAGGTACCAGGGGCCTTGGGCCAGGTACAAGGCGTTGCTGGTGGCGTAGGCGTTGGGGGTGAGCTGCGAGAGCTGGGCTCCGGAGCGGCGCTGGTTGCTGAAAACGCTGTAGGCGGCCCGGTCGTCTTTCATCCGGTAGAGCATAAGCTCCAGCCAGGCGGCGGAACGCCCGGCCAGGGCGTAGCGCCGGGTGGCCAGGCTCTCGAAGCCGGCGGCCAGGTACAGTTCGGCCTTGCCGTCGATCTTGTCGGAAAGGGTGGCCGGGGTGAAGCCTTCTCCCGGGCCCAGGGGCTCCAGGCCGGGTATGGCCAGTTCG